>NZ_CM001773.1:2915564-3217759 GCF_000314895.2 Providencia sneebia DSM 19967
CCAACATGCAAAATAGCAAGGAACGCTTCTTGCGGTAACTCAACATTACCAACTTGTTTCATACGTTTCTTACCATCCTTTTGCTTCTGTAACAGTTTTTTCTTACGGCTTACGTCACCACCATAACATTTAGCAAGTACGTTTTTGCGTAGCTGTTTAACTGTAGAACGAGCAATAATGTGGTTTCCTATTGCAGCTTGAATTGCAATATCAAATTGCTGACGAGGGATTAACTCCTTCATCTTCTCGACTAATTCACGGCCTCTGTACTGTGAATTGGCACGGTGAGTAATCAATGCCAATGCATCTACACGTTCCCCGTTAATCATAACATCTACGCGAACCATGTCTGAAGGCTGGAAGCGTTTAAATGCATAATCAAGAGAAGCATAACCACGAGATGTCGATTTTAAACGGTCGAAGAAATCTAAAACAACCTCTGACATTGGAATTTCATAAGTCAGTGACACTTGATTGCCGTGGTAAACCATGTTGGTTTGTACGCCACGTTTTTCTACACAAAGTGTGATCACATTGCCTAGATATTCTTTAGGCATCAACATATGACATTCAGCAATAGGCTCACGCAACTCTTCAATATTATTCAGTGGTGGCAATTTTGAAGGGCTATCAACATAAACGATTTCACCATTAGTCTGTTGCACTTCATAAACAACCGTTGGCGCTGTGGTGATCAAGTCTAAATCATATTCGCGCTCTAAACGCTCTTGAATGATCTCCATATGCAGTAACCCGAGGAAACCACAACGGAAACCAAAACCTAAAGCACTTGATGTTTCTGGCTCATAAAAGAGTGAAGCATCATTCAGACTCAGTTTGCCCAATGCATCACGAAAAGCTTCATAATCATCAGAGCTGACTGGGAATAAACCTGCATAAACTTGCGGCTTAACTTTTTTAAAGCCCGGTAATGCTTTGTCTGCTGGATTACGTGCGCCAGTTAAGGTATCCCCTACTGGTGCACCGGTGATGTCTTTAATTGCACACACTAACCAGCCCACTTCGCCACAGCTTAAAGAATCACGGTCAATTTGTTTTGGTGTAAATATTCCGAGGCGATCAGCATTATAAACCTGACCTGTACTCATCACTTTAACTTTATCACCCTTGCGCAATGTCCCATTTTTAATTCGGATCAAAGAAACGACGCCTAAGTAATTATCGAACCAAGAGTCAATAATCAAAGCTTGCAAAGGCGCTTCAGCATCGCCTTTTGGCGCTGGAATTGATTGAACTAAACGTTCAATAACCTCTTGCACGCCAACACCTGTTTTTGCTGAACATCGAACAGCATCGTGCGCATCAAGACCCACAATATCTTCTATTTCATCTGCAACGCGTTCAGGATCTGCTGCGGGTAAATCAATTTTGTTCAGAACGGGAACAACTTCTAAATCCATTTCAATAGCGGTGTAGCAGTTAGCCAAAGTCTGAGCTTCAACGCCTTGCCCAGCATCAACAACAAGTAAAGCGCCTTCACAAGCCGCTAATGAACGAGAGACTTCATAAGAGAAGTCAACGTGGCCTGGCGTGTCGATAAAGTTAAGCTGATATGTCTCACCATCAGCTGCTTTATAGTCTAAAGTCACACTTTGAGCTTTGATGGTAATTCCGCGTTCACGCTCTAAGTCCATAGAGTCAAGAACCTGCGCGGCCATTTCTCTGTCCGTCAACCCACCACAAATCTGAATAATACGGTCAGACAGCGTAGATTTACCATGGTCGATGTGAGCAATGATAGAAAAGTTTCTTATGTTATTGATTTTCAAGGTAATATCTTCTTTTAAATTACTTTATAAAATCGCCTTGGACACACTCATGGACACAAGACCAAACCTAATAAAATAGGGATTTATTCACAATGAATTGCATTCTACATACAACAGATAGCTAACACAAAAATTTATTGTCAGACCTCCATTTACAATTACAGCCATGGATTAATTTAATAATTTATCTTGATCTTTGATTGCAATTTACTGTATATAAATACAGTTATGTTTTGCTGTATATAAAACCAGTTAAAGAGGTGAGTTATGGTTAACGTTAAAATTCGTTTTGATAGCAGCATGAAAGACAAAATTACTCCTGGTACTTTTGATGCGCTTAGAATTCAAGTTGAGAAAAAGTTAAAAGATAAATATCCAGATTTGAATGTGATCGTCGGATGGGGAACTCAAGGCGGGTTAACTGTTGACGGGCTAAAAAAGAACGAGAAGAAAGATTACATCGAAGAAGCTGTGCAGGAAATTTGGGAAGATGACAGTTGGCTTCCTGAAGTTAATCGAACTGAAGATGTAGAATATTTTGATAAGTGAACTAAAAGGCCGTTATTTATATAGCGGCCGTACTATTTGAAAGTGACGTTAGCCTGTGGTGTTTTCACTCTGCAATGAGCTTATAAGGTCTACCAATTTTGTTGATTCGGTAATGACTTGAGATGCTTTCATTTCCGTATGTTTCATAGCCAAGTTATAATCTGCATCATGGCGCTTCGATTTCAAAATATTCAATCGATTACCGATGCTTGCAGCCAGTTTTTTCGGAACATAATCATAACAGCCCTGATGTCTTATAAGCGACTCAACAAGCTTCTTGTGCTCACCAAACGGCATCGATTTCCATTCATCACTATCTCTAAAGCTTGATGTGATTAAGCTATTTGAATGGTAAAAGCTTGAATAGTACGCACGGCTTATCGCTGTTCTAATGGCCACCTCTGATTTGTCATCAGCTATAATTTTTTTTGCGTACTCAAGAAAATCGCTCAATTCCATTTAATACAAACCTTCGGATTCAATATAGATGCAGCAATCACTTGTTAGCAGATTTTTATCATACAAAAGCTCAAATAATTGCTCGTTTAAATCAGCAACTTGATCGCAATTCAGATTAGCTCTAAAAACATAGGTCATTGTTCCATCAATGTCTTTTTTCAAAAAAGATGATATTGAACCTTTATATTGGTGATCGACTACATTAAAAAGACAATCAACCATAGGTCGGATTTGATTGATAAGTGATGGATTTTCCCACATTAACATCGTCGTCCTCCTATCTTCGTCATTTATGCCTACATCATCTATAGAGAGGTTCATTTTTTCTAAATTAAGTATAACATCGTTAATTAGGTCAACTCTTAATGAGAAAACACCCATCATAAACAACTCATAACCTATTAATTTAGGATAGCAGATCAATTTACTTGAGGATTTTTCTATGAATTCATTATGCTTTTTAAATAAACCTGCACTTCTCAGTGTTACAACATAATTATTCCAGTAAAGTGAGTCCGTTGGATTTAGCATGATAGCTCTTTCACATAATGAAATCCCTTCGTCAACATCATTCCCGGAAAGAATGAACATAATGCCTTTTAGGTGTAACCTAAGCGCAGGATCATCGAGTTTATCTATTTCTCGCTTTGCACGCATAATGTCAATAGGGAACAGTTTCATTTCACCCGCTAGCATTGAGCTGGTTAGGGTGTCTAAGATTTCGTTACCTTTCGATTCAGGGCGTAGCATTAGCTTGCATCCTTGCATTTCACTAGATTAATTGGGGAAATACCTTTCTCTTATATTAAACTAACGACTCATTGAGTTCAACAAACTTCACTGGGTTAGTAAAGCGCCAACTACTCGAGCTGGCGCATTCATTTTAATTACAGCAATGCATCACTCTCACTGAGTTCATATTGCTCACGTTCAGCAGCTTCCTGCTCTGCTTTCTCCGCTTCCTCTTTCGCAATACGTTCAGCTTCAATTTTAGCTAGTCGCTGTGATTCGGCTAGCTTTTGATTGTAGATAGAATTACTCGGCATATTGACACGAACATCAACCCAGTGGCCATCAGGAATATCGCAAGGCTCTCCCGATGTTAATTCGACTTTCTCCCCATCGACTTCTTTTAAAAATTCAGGGTAAAGCTTGAAACGCTCATATTGAATGTTTTGCGGTAAGTCGTGCTTACGATAAGTTGTATACAGAACAATATCCCTATCCTCATCAGCTTCAACAATGCGTCCATCGAATGGGTGTTGCTTGCCTTTTTCAAGTACATCATAAAGCACATAAACAAGGGGAAGTTGATTAATGCCGCATGGAATTGTGATGCCGCCGTTAATGCCGCCCCAGCTCGCATCTGAGTTTAAACCAAGAACGCCGTGTAACTGGTAAATTCCTGTGTGCAACTTTCTGAGTTCAACACCTTCTGATTCGTCGTTATTTTCGATGTGATCAGCAAAGACTTTAACAATCGGAGAAGCGGCTTTTAAGTTACCATTTGAGTCTTTTGTTGTGTTTGCTGTTGTATAAAAGTCTCTCCATTCACCAATAACATTACTATTAATTGCACGAAACCCTATATCCTCTGCCCCTGCTCGGAACGCCAATTGATATCCATATGAGCTGTCAGTGTAACCAAAGACGTTTAATAAGTGATGATTGGATTTTTTGTATCTATCTGTCCCGTTGTTTGCCTCTTGTGAGTAACTAATACTATTCACCCTGTAGTCTGAAATTTTGCCGGCAGGTGTATATCCACCTCTGCCGAGTCCAAAACCAAAGTCACCGAGGTGCATTAATGTCCCGCTCGCGTCTTGTAATAAGTGCGTTCTATAAGTGCCGTTATTTCTACGAGATACAAAATGAGGGCCAGACTCGAGGTTCATTGTTTTCATTGACATCATAATGAGTCCAATTGTGAGGCTGTTTTCCCTGCATAGTTCCCCGTTAAAATAAGCTGTTTATTATATTCGGTGAATTCTTTCGAGCCTTTATAGGCAGCAATGGCGAGTGCTCCCGTTACCCCTACCACACCTAGCATCGCTATTCTCATTGGGGTAATTAACGACAGTACGGCTTTAAATGAATTACCAATACCACCAAACGAATCTTTAATCTGTCCGCCTTGCTGAACCATCACTAACCAAATAGGCATACCAGAAGCAAGTGAGGTCACAATATCCGTCATTTGCATCGGTAATTGACGCATGGCATTACGATATTGACCAATGGTAATAGAGCCATTGCGGTAAGCTTGTTCTTGCTGTTTGAGTTTGGCTAAGTATGGCTCGGCTTGCTGACTAACACCCAATTGAGCCGCTTTCATTTGCAGTAGTTCAGACTTTGTTTTGCCTAATGCGTCGGCTTCATTTTTTAATGCCTGAATAAAGCTTTCTTTCGCTTGAGCTTCTCTTGCCTCTGCTACCGCTACGATTTGCTGTTCTCTAGCCAGCTCTCGTGCTGCTTGGGCGGCTTGTTTCTGCTCAGACGCTAATCTTGCGGTACGTTCTTCCTGCTTTTTCATCTGAGCAATAATAGGCGCAGCTTCTCTCGATATGCCCATTTGAGCCGCTTTGTACGCCAGCATTTCGGTTTTCGTCGCGCCATACAAAAACACTTGTTCGTGCATTTTATGTAGAAAGGAACTTTTTAGTGTTGATAGCTCTTTTTCTGCAACACCCAGTCCATTTGTACGATTGGTGATATCTTCAAGTAAAGCACGGTAGCGCTCAGTATCAATATTACCTTGTTGATAGGCTTACTAGCTGCTTGTTGTAACTCATTCAGTGCTTTTGAACCTTTTTCTAGTTCGTTAGTGCTTACTTTAAATGAAATACCGGCTATTTCTTGTGTCATAACTTTCCTCGGGTACAAAAAAACCACCCGAAGGTGGCACAAAGCAAAAATCCCCAATTAAGGGGCATATTGAGATGACAAACTTATTATTGAGCTATATGTGGGTTAGATCTCCACCGAGTGTTAGCTTAGCGGGAGTGCAAATTGAAGCAAACAAAAAATTGTCATGGCAAACAATTTATTAGCAATATTCAAATAAGATTATTTACTCTTGCAGCTTGTCAAGACCTGACCACTTCCGTCTGGGAGACGGAATGAAAGTATCCCTAGCCTTTTCATATAACCAATATGAATATCATCTTTATCATAAAACAATTCATCGCCCTCTTTGCCTTTTTTTTCTTCAAGCCTTGGAGTTACATAATCCCCAATATTCATTCCCTTTACTGTCACCACTCTATTTTCAATCATAATGACAGCTTCTGATAAATTGCCAGGGAATTCATATTCACTACCCGTCAGCCCTGCACCACGGTTTATATCTCGATCTATAATACAAACGTATTCTCCATTATACGTTACATCTTTCCCACCACACCCAGACAGTAAAATAACCCAAATAACTAAGAACAATCCTTTTTTCATGCATCACCATATTTTAGTTAAGTTCGCAAATGCTAGGATAAATGCAGAATTCAGGCAATAAAAAACCCACCGGAGTGGGTTAGTTGTCAATATATTAATCATTACTATAAATTCTATCTTTACTGATAATGTTCACTATGTGATGACAGGAATCCATTGATAATTTTCTTGGCTCCCATTTAGCTATATCAGACTGAGATAACCCCTCAGCACTCCATGGAATGATACCTTTATGCCCACATCCAGTATTTGATAGCACATCAATAAATTTCTTTTTGATTGTGTCGTAAATTCTTACTTCACCAAGACTTGTCATTCCAGAAACCCATAAAGACCCACCACCTATAGTTTGCAAGTTATCACATACTATATATTCGTGCTTCATGAGTAAGCATTTATACACATTACGAGCAATGCCGCCCGCTTGGTAATCATCAAGGATAGCTACTCCCCTGATTTGCTTCCCAGCTTTCATCACTGAGCCTTCAAAGAAGGTGAAATCATTATATGCCACACGACCAATTAGAACATCCTCTTCTTCGTCACGCATTCCTAACTCAAGTAGTTCACCGATAATATGCTCATCAGAAAAGCGAAGCCTTCTCATTTGTGTGGAGTGATCTGCAAAAAAGCCTTCTGTTGTACACCCTAGGGATACTATTTTAGAATAGTAATGAAATTCGCTTCCAGTAAGCGCGTACTCGGTGATCATTAATAAATCACCTTCACCAGTAAGATAATAGAAAGACTCTATTTCATCTTCTCTTTCACAATCTGGTTTTCTATTCAAATCCTTTGAGTAACTACTGGTAAAGTTTGGAGCCATCCCTTTCTCACTATCTTATTAATGGACAGACAACTTCTGATAATTTGACATGTAACCAAGAATTGAAGATTTAATTTTTTCAATCACATTAGTTATGCTTTGATTTAATTCTGGATACTGAATGTTAGGGTCAACAACTACGTTAACCTTTTTTTTACGATATGACAGCTCAGCAAAAGGAACAACTTTATATTCGTCGCTTTTGGTATCATTTTCTATAGTAACAATAAATAACTGTCTATTCGGATCCTTTCTCACGCTAAGGCGACGAACAGAGAAAACCTTTTCAGTAGTATCATCAAAAAATGTCTTAACAAGTTCGGTAGAATGGCTAATAGTTTGTATAGACCTGGTATGTTCAGTTCTCATATAGCCCCCTTGTTAGCTTGATGTAATGATATTTTTAGTATGAATTGCTCAAATTTGAACAATTACCTTGAAGTATATTAGAGCTTTTAAGTTAACTTAACAACCCCAGTTGTGTGATTTTAACTGTCGTTAGCTGTCGTTAATAGTTGGCAAACCACTGTATACATATACAATGATACCTACTTGGTGCATTGATACTAGGGCATAACTGCCCTATTTTTTATGTATCAGCTCTAACGCTTTGGCTTCCATCAGTTGAATATCTTTCATCGCGGTTGTCAGGTCATTAATGCCATATGCCTTTGCCAACATGGGAATAACGGTGTAATCAATACCTGTTGGGCCATCCATGCTGACGCGCCATTGAGTAGATAATGCTTGAAATAAAGTCACAGAATCTTCAATATCGGATGTGACAGCAATTTCATCGTCACCCAAATCCCCCAGCAAATCTAACTCAATGGCAGACAACGGCTTGCTATAACACGCCTGAGCAACCGCAATTAGTTTTTTTCACGAATACCTAATAGCGCTTGGCGATAAGACGTGAAAATTTCAAAGGGAGCACCCGGATAGTTATCGAAGAACTCAGTAATATTAGCTTCATTAAATTCATGCTCTTTAAAGCCCCAGCCCTTAGCAATTTGCAACAAGAAGCCCGAGTCAGTCAGGTTCTCTGCTTTACCCATATCATCCAATTCACTCATTTTTTATGCATGAAAATAAAAGGTAAATCACCTTGTTTACCATCTGGCAGGGTAATTTTTACAGTGTGTTCAAAGGTTGCATTTGGGATATAGGTTAAGCACAGCAGATAAAGTAAGAACTAACCAGTAATCCAGAGGGAGGTTAAATTTTAGCCATGTATATATAGCATCTGCAATATAGGAAATCATTGCTGCTGATATTAAAATAAAAATAACAAAAAATGTTTATATGTAACCTTGGATTTTATTTGATGCCGAATCATTACTACGCAAACAAATAGAACAAAAATAAAAACTAAAGAATCACGCATATATACTCTCAAATGAATAACAATTAAATACAGTATAAATGCTACTAACTAGATTACCTTAAATTATCTTGCTCTTTCTGCCTCAATCTCTCGAATAGCTTTCTTATCTAAATTGCACTTTGCTATTGAGTTCATAGCGTCAATAAGCAATTGCGGCATATCGCCCCAATCCACCCGTTCCGGTAATGCATGTTCAGCCTTAGCACCCTCACTACCCTGCCACCCATTCAGCATTAAAATTGCATCGCACCGCTGAAGCATCGCAATACATATCGCCATGTAATCAGCCTGTGATAGACCATCAGGTAGAGTTGCAGGGTTTAGTACAACATCACCATTCTTCGTAAGAATATCAGCAACTCGGTTAAACTCAGGGCGATTACAATCACGCAACCCTGACATAGGCCCAGCAATATAAATTTTCATAATTACCCTAAAAAAGAAAAAGGCCGCACTAGGCGACCTCTTGAATGTGAACTATTAGGAAATTCCGGAGAGTTGGAATTGTCGCTATGGGRATTCCCATAGCGGAACAATATCAATAACTTAAACTATGATACCCTTATTGATGAGGGAAACAAAATAGAAAGGGACACCAGATGATGTTTTGGTCGACGGATATCTGGTGTCCCTAATCACACAACCCTCCAAAATGAAGAATGTGCTTACATCGAAAGCCCCGAACGTATCGCAAACCAGATTTCTCTGTTCTGCGTAGAGGTTATGAGGGGCACTGTTATTTGAGAGTCTGGCATCTCAGCATAAAGACAGAATAATGTTTGGCGACAGAGCCTTTATACAGATAAACCAGAATTGCCTTGATTGCTCATATATAACAATGAGAACCCTACTCGCTTTAATGCCGCTATGTGAAAGATAGAAGCTGGCAAATAGAGTTTTCATTGTCCGAATGAGATTAATCAAATGGCAACCATTAAATATAGACTATTTTCTTTTTTAAATTAATGAGTTATATTCATTGAAACATTGCTCGACTCATTTTATCTATTCTCTAAGTCTCATTAATTTATCCCTTATTTAGCCACTCATCCCTAAGTAGTGGCATTTTTTTTGCCCAGAATCCCAAAAAGAAAATAAAAAAAGCCTGTTAACAGCACAGCACTATTAACAGGCAAAATAAGGTACGGCTTTAATTTCATATTACCCTATAAATATAGATTATAAGATAATTTATGTAAATACTGATAATAAAAACCCCGCAATGCGAGGTCTTGAATTGGTTTAATGCGACTAGGTATAGAATGTCCATTATTTGGAGATAATAAGCCAATTCCGGACAAAATGCAATAGTCTACACTGTCGCGTGTAAGCATTGTTTTATCGATCAGCCCAGCTACCCCGTATAGGGCGAGCAAAAGATGCCAAGACTGCAATTAAACAAATTTCTATAGATACAGCCCAATAAATATGCCCTAAAATTTCACTAACAAGTTCATAACCATTTAAATTCCAGAGCCAACCAACTTTACCCTCGTTATATGATGGATAACGAAAACCAAGTAATGGGATCATAATTCCGTGTGCAAATATTGTGATTAAAACACCATATAGTGCACCATAGAACATTCGAATCTTAGGTAAATAAGCTGATAAGAAAACATATACAAAAGCGAACACAAAGCTGAATAACCAATGATATAAAGTTACAGCACCACCGACCAATGATCCCTGATAAAAATAATCAAGAGAGTGAGAATTAATACCCAGCCACCCAAACCACGCATCAATATTGGCTGCAGGAGGTGATACCTCTCCTGCAACTCTCGGGGGCATATTTACCTCAGAACCCCATTTAACCAATGAGCTAATGAAACCACCAATAATGGTTCCCCAGATGACTATCTTTATATTTACTTTGTTACTCCACATAAACACTACCTCATGTAAATTTTTAACATTTTCTTTTTACACGAAATAACATTAAATTTACAGTTTTAAAAGTAATTTAAGCTTAATTAGCTATTGAGATTATTTAATTTTTTGACTAAACGCTTCTTCTGCTAAGCTTTCTTCAATAAAACACTTGCTTGTTAATTTTTCATAGAACGGCTTCCAATTTCTACGCCATGTTCTTTCGTTAAGGTCAGGTACTAGATGCCTTATTGCATTATATGCCACAGACGACGGCATACGATTGAAGCCTTTACCTGCACAGCGAGGGCAATCTTTATAAACTGGCGCCCCTTGCAATTCGGTCTGCGCTTCATCTAATACTTTACCCCGCCCTTTACAGCGGCAACGGTGGGCTATTTTCCCTTTACCATTGCAAGAAATACATAATTCACCCACCTTTTCGTTTTTCGTCCATGGCTCAATAATTACAGTTCCGTCTAGTCTCCTTATACCAGGATGTTTAATGACATCCTTACGCTTATAAATAAGGCCTTTACCGCTACATGCTGAACAGGGAAAAACCGACCCCGCTGAACGGGCATAATCTTCAAACGCCATCTTGGCCAGAACAATTAAGCAGTAGCCCAGTTTCTTGCCAGCAGCCTTGCGAACTAATTTAGGGGCTACTTTTAGCGCATATTGAGTCAAAGCTTCCACAGTAGAAAATTTATCCTCTTCGCTGATGTCATTTTTAGCCAGAAAAGCAGTCATACCGAACTTAGCCTGTGCTTCAGTCATTCCCATAGCTGCCATGGTATCCGTTCCGGTTATTCGGTCAGGGGAAGTACAACCCGCTACATTACCGAATGTAGGTGACTTAGGGTGAAAGTTTTTCAGTGCATTTTCGAGTTTCATTAAGCCACCTTTGATTTAGTTAAAATTTATAAATATTGTTTCAATTACATTAACTGTGTTTTGGATATACTTCCGTCTTCATCCATTGGATAAAAACCAACTAACTCATAGGACCATCCATTATCAATTACGTCTTCCTCATACTTGAATGAGAAGATAAATTCATAGTCACCTTCCTTTTCAATTTCAGGTATTGTTTGGATTGCCTCTTCAAGCTCAACGAACTCGTCAAGAACTATGTTTCCGCAGACATAACAAACGAACGGCTTTTCAAACTCTTTTTGGTAGTGAACTTTTACAGTTATCTCTCTCATATAATTCTCCATTTAGTACCTAACTAAACATCAGCTCCCCCTTGATAGCGTCTTTGCTGCGGCCTTGAACTTTGTGTGCATGCGCTGGCGGCTTGTGCCTGATCCACATCTAAGAAGTGACCATTTTTAAATTCTTGGTAAACAGTGCCTGTTTTGCCAAACCTGTTTTTAGTGACAATAATTTCTGCGTATTTTGCTGCTGGTGAGTTTTCGTTATAAGCCGCATCACGGTAAAGCATGATGATAGAATCTGCGTCCTGCTCAATGCTTCCTGAGTCGCGCAAGTCACCATTAACGGGGCGTTTGTTTGGTCGCTTCTCAACATCGCGTGAAAGCTGACTGAGTGAGATAACCGGTGTTAACAGCTCTTTAGCCATTTCTTTGAGGCTTGAAGATATGTAGCCAATCGCCAGATCGTTGCGCTCAGCTTTCGGTTTTTCTATTAATCCCAAATAATCGACTAAGATTAGTGCCAGTGAAGGATGTTCTTGTTTGTGTCTTTTTGATATCGCCCTAATTTGGTCTACGTCCAGCTTGCTTGCATCAACCACCCAAACATCGAGATTTTGGACAACACCAATACCACGAGAAACTCCAGCCCAGCCCTCATCATCCATTTTTGCAGGGTTTCTCAATGCTGAAACAGATAAACCAGACGCCCCTGCTATTTGACGTTCAATGATCTGGCGAGAACTCATTTCCATGGAGAAAATTAGGACGCCTTTTTTGTGTCCCGTTTGTTTATCGACTTGTGAGGCGACACCTTCAGTGATCCGCAGTGCTAGCTCGGTCTTACCCATTGCTGGTCTAGCGGCAACAATCACTAAATCGACGGGATTAATCCCACCTGTGATTTCATCAAGTTCACGGATACCTGTTTTTAACGTATCGGATTCGTCGCCATTTCTGAGTCGCTGATCTAACACTTCAGCAAAGTCGCTCACCAGCTCTTCAGTGTGAATAGGTTTAATTTCAGCGTTATTGACTCGTAATTCACTGGCTTTTTTAACGAACTCGTCCATAGCTTCGGATGCCGCATTAATCGTGCCTGACTCAATAACGTGACGGTATATCCGAGCACTGGAGTCCGAAGGTGGCTTTCCAGCAATGCCAACTATGCACTAAGGACGGTGGAAAAATGAAAATTGAATATATCGCTAGCGAAACAGGTAATACAGCCAAAGTAGTGATCCTATCTTTCATTACCGAACGTAGAAAGCTAAATCACTTAATTGATACCGCCCTACTTCGTGCGCCAGTTCATGATTTATCGACGGGGTTCTTTTTTCGAGTCACTACGATTTATGGCAAAGCAAACCACGTTTTACGGGCTTACAAAATCATCAGCAAGGAGGCGAACAAGTGATTGAGCAAGATAACACTGAATTCGAAATTAACGAGTATGACTCACCGGTGGTAAAAGCTGCACATCATATTGACGATGGAAGAGATTATACCGCACAGATTATTCATGGCATTAGACAACGATTTTATATACGTGCAGGTATCTGTCCGCCGATGCCACCAGCCCCGCAGGTTAGTGAGCCAAAGGTAGTAACAAAAACGAATAAGAAAAAACGTAAATCAAAGGGAGCTAGCAATGCTGAAGTTTACTAAAGAAAACCGGTTAGATCTTGATGCCTTAGTGACACTTGAAGATTATCTTCGCGCCCTCGCCTACTGCAATGCGTCAATTATCCGTATCGATGCGGAACTTGATATTAAAGCAGATAAATATCCAGATTGGGCAATTAAAGCAAGAACTGCACGTAAGCACTTAAATTGGCAACGCCGATGTGTATGTGATCAGTTAGGTGTTTTAAAACAGCAACGAAAAGAGGTTGCTTATTCAGAGCGCGTTATCAGAAATGAAATTTTGATTGATGAGTTTAAAAAACTATTACCACACAGTGAATTTATGGAGCTCGTATTAGCCGCTGAAGAAAAAGCCCGAGTACGGTTAGCTGCAAGTCTGGAGACAATCAATGAGAGCTTTTAAGCGATTTATTATCTATATGATTGCATTTATAGCTACTGCCGTTATCGGTATGGAGTCAGGCGTAGAGGCTGGCATGCCCAAGGCTGCAATATTCGGCTTAGGCTTATGGGCGGGTTTTATCGGAAGTATTCTGATTGAGGATCTTTGACATGACAACGCTAGATTCAAATCTGGTTAATATCATTAAAAATGCAGGTGGTGATCCGGGTGATGTAACTGATGCTGTTTGGGGTGCAGGTTATCGGAGGATGAATTTTACCACTGAGGAAATCATTCAAATGGCCACCAGCCAGATAGCCGACTGTATTTATTTTGGTGTGCCTTACAAGGTATGGCCTAAGACGCTTGAGCAACTCAGCAAGGGAACCTTATGTAACATCATCGATGACGGTTTAGCTGTTGGTACCCCTGCGGAGATAGCTGCAATAATATTGAAGAACGGGTATATAAAAGGAGGTGATAAGTGACTCTTGATAATGCATATATGGCAACAAAAGATGTTTGTGAGCACCTTTGCATTTCATCCAGAACATTAAGCCGCCTAAGAAACAGAACCACTTTACCATTTCCAGATCCGGATTATAGTCTTAAGGGTTCTAAAAATCGCTGGTTCAGGTATAAGGTCTTGGAATGGCAAGAACAGGATGCTGAACTGAACCAGTCTAACCGCTAATAAATCCGCCCTTTATTGGGCGGTTTTCGTTATTAGTATTAACTTATCCCACCAAGATTGATATGCCTCTCGCATTTCATCAATATAATTATACTTGTCGTAAACTCCCCATACTCCCGGTAATTTGTGTCCTAGCATAATTTCAGCAACATGCGGTTGTGTTAGTTCAGAGAAATTAGTCCGAGCAGTTCTACGAAGATCATGTATAGAAAAATGAGGTAACGTTTTCTTCTTATGTTTCTTGATAAAAATAATCAAATTAACGGGAAGTTTTAAATGTGCTGATGGTAGTTGAGGTGACTTGCTATTGGAAAATAGATAATCACCAGCAGCGAGATCCACCAACTTTTTAATTATAGGAATAACATCACCAATTAATGGACGCACTAATGGTTTTTTGTTTTCCGCCAGTTTTGTGATTTTCAGGAGGAACAGTCCATAGCTTTTCCACTAAATCAAAATCAGAAATTTTAGCCAATCTTAGCTCTGAAACCCTGCACCCAAAGAATAGACAGAGCTTTAGTAGCATTTCGTTGACAAAAGAAACTCTCGATTCTTCACACGCCCACCAAAAAAGTGCTATTTCTTCTGAAGATAAGGTTCTATCACCAACGCCTTTTTGAATACCAAAATCCTTACCTGTCAAATCAGTTAATGGATTTGATAGTGCCACTCTCCTTTTTACTGCCCATGAATAACATTGCCTAGCATTACTAATTACACGTTTTGTTATCTCTGAGTATTTTTTGGATAGCTGATCTAATAAATCTAGCCACATGTGAACAGTTAAATCATTTATTGGATATTTACCTACTTGAGGAAATACGTGTAATTCAAACGTTCTCATAATTTGATGGGCACTGACTCTTTGCTTGCACATTACATCAAACCAATCTCGAAATACTTCTTCGAAGGAGCCTATATTATTTTTTTCACTCGCAATAATGACTTTCTGGTATTTTGGATTTTGACCTTTACTTAAAACTGAGGACCATTTCAATAATTCGTCGCGAGCTTCTTTTAACGACATTTGGGGATATTTGCCAATTGTCATTTTGTCTTGCTTACCATTAAATCGATAACGATAAAAAAAAGTAATCGCCCCCTGCAGGGATATCCTAACCCACAAACCATCACGATCAGCTTTCTCCTCAACCTTATCTCTCTTTTTCCCGAGATTAGATTTTAAATACGCATTCGTTATCGCCATGATGATCCTGCTCCATTATTATTCATCCACGCCCTCATTACTGTGTCCATATTTGTGTCAATCACTTTATTTTTCAGTATGTTAGGAATGTGTAATTTCAGCATTTTTTCTATTTTCTTTCGAGATTACACTTAAAATATGAACTTGTTATAGTAATAATTTTTACTCCATTATTGCTTCATCATATCTCACCTATAGGCATGTGCATTTTTCATGCGAAAGTTTATTTTTCAATAAGATAAAGAGGGTTATGCTTTTACAGTAATTTATAATAGCGCAAATGGATATATGGACACAATGATGGACACAAAAATAGTGGCTTGAGGTGACTTTGGTTGTCTTAGCTTGTCGATGTTAATTTTACTTTTTCGTTATAATTCAATTTATTATAGCGTTAACTTGTCTTAGGTTGTCATGGCTTGACTGCGGTCGAATTGTCGATGTGAGCAATGATAGAAAAGTTTCTTATGTTATTGATTTTCAAGGTAATATCTTCTTTTAAATTGCCTACAAAATCAGCCCTACATCAATATTTATCGTAGAACTAAAATGCTATGATTATCACAAGATTGCTAATTAGCAGCATTTTACATAGAAGATCTCTCTAACACAAAGATTCAATGTAAAACAACTGTAAACTATTCAAGTTGGTGCTAAATAAAGGTAACGTATTTGCCAAAATAAATTCAAACGGCCTCGAGTATTAAGCTTATCATCAAGCCGTTTTATTTATTAATTCATTTGAATGGAAAGCTCTTCTGGTGGGAGTCCTATTTGCAGAATAACGGGCTGAAATGCTGTTTCGTCACGCCAATAAGACGCAATTTTGCGCGCTAAAAAGAAGCCAAAGAAACCGCCTAATATGCCAGATAAGGCGACCCAAAACTGTTCTAATCCTGCCACTTGCGCTAATGCTGCAACCAAAAATAACCCAAACAACGGCGTCAAATAAACTAACATAGCAGAGCGGATCAAACTTCCCTCAGGAATACCCACCTCAACTTTCTGCCCAATAGCTAAAGGCTGCTCTATTGCAACCTCTAATTGGTGTTCTGTATTTGGCCCTATTTTGCTCAAGGCGTAAGAACCACAAGCGGCACGAGCGCTACAGCTTCCACATCCAGAGGAAGAACCATAACGTAATATTGCTCTTCCTTGATGCCAATGAATGACTGTCGCCCATTCTTTAATCATTAGTTACTCCTAAAAACGAATACTAGCTGCAACTTGCTGCGCTGTAGGTAAAGGCAGCTCACCTATTATGGTAATCACATTTCGTCCCTGAGTCATTGTGTAAATTGTGCGGCGACCATTTTGTATGGGTTGATCTAATAATGAACCTTGTTCAGCTTTAGTTACATTAACAGAAAAAGTAAACATTCCATCACTAAATAAAGCACTTTCTACATCATCATTTTCACCAAGATTGCGCTCTGATCGTGAAACTTCTTCAAAACCAGGAGGCAATAAACCAACTCGCCATTTAAATGCAGGATTATCATTTTTAGGGGAAACTAAGAGTGGGGGTAAGTTAATTTTACTTAAACTAACTAAAGAATCTTTTACTGTTTTACTATCTAATACCGTTGAAATAACACGGAATTGTTCTAATAATTGATTGTTGTTATCAAGTAGATCAACCCTTAACGGTAACTTATTTTCTTCATCAATCAATAATGTGTAATTAAACCGTGAATTATCCTTAGAAATAATTCGAATGACTAATGAAGGCTTATCACCAATATGTGTTCGACCTGCATCAATAAAATTATAATACGGCTTAATTTTTTCATAATCCGCAAAAAGTACTGAAGGCAAATTATCAACAATATTTTGCCCATTCAAACTAAATGCATCAAAACCCGGCTCAAAGTAACTAATCACTTCCCCTTTTTGAACAATTTCACGACGTGATGAGTCCATTTGAATCATTTGTGAAACGGGCACACCGTTAATAATAGCATGTCGATATCGAACGGGAACGATACTTCTGGGGTTAAATGACATGAAAGACATTTCATAGGAAAGATTTTGGGCAGCAGATCCCATTTCTTGAAAGAGAGCTTCGGCATCAGATTCAGATGCCAAAGCTTGATTAGAAAAAATCAGGCTGCCCGTCAGGCAGATGACGGAAAACCATTTATTCATTATTGCAGTTTAACTCCAGCTGGCGCAGCTGCTTTAGCGTCATCTTGATATTGTTGATTTAGCATTGAACGTCTTTCAATTTCGTATTGTTGCAGCATTGAGTTAATACGCTGATTTTGTTGCTCAACCTGTTGCATTTGCTGCTCATTTCCAAAGAATTGACCATCCGCAATATTCAAGCTAACAGGTGCACCAGTCCCAGCTGGAATGGTATTGAATACAGGTTCATCAATAACTGAATCAATAGAATTACTTTGATTGTATTGCTGTACCCCTACGATGACAGCGAGAGACACACATGCTGCAACACCAATTTGAGTAATTTGACTTGCCCATGGGCGAACTTTTTGCCAGAAAGGCATACCACTCCATGTTGCAGGTTCAGGTTGTGATTCAACAACTACCTGAGGATTTATTTGTACGACTTCTTTCTCTAATGCTGCTGCAACTTTACCCGCAATGTCAAAATTTAGAACATCTGGGGTTTCATTACGCAGAGTATCACGGATAAGATGATAGCTCTCCCAACGTTTTTGTAACGTTGAATCACGTGAAATGGCATTTATTAGTTCTACATCTAGAACTTCGCCATCCATCATTGCGGAAAGTTTCTCTCTTTGCATGCCCAAATACCTTCAGTTAATTGCATCAAATGACAGTTAAATTCACTGATTAACCACTTATTGATAACCTTCAAATTCACCAATAAATGCCCAAAATATTAATGCTGTTGAACCAGTGGCTGTACTTTATTATCTATCGCTTCCCGAGCCCTAAAGATACGCGAGCGTACAGTGCCTACAGGGCAATCCATAATCTCAGCAATCTCTTCGTAACTTAGACCATCAAGTTCCCTAAGGGTTATCGCCATTCTCAAGTCTTCAGGTAACGATTCTATGGTACGAAAAACGACTTTTCTTAATTCTTCAGACAACATTAAGTTCTCTGGGTTCGAAATTTCTTTTAAGGCGCTAGCTGTTTCATAGTTTTCTGCATCACTCGCTTCAAGGTCTGACGCGGGTGGGCGTCTATCTTGCGCGACTATATAATTTTTAGCCGTGTTCACTGCAATGCGATATAGCCACGTGTAAAACGCGCTATCACCACGAAACGATCCAATTGCACGATAAGCTTTGATAAACGACTCCTGCGCAACATCAGGAACATCAGCTTGTGGTACATAACGGGAAATCAAACTTGCAACTTTATGTTGGTACTTAATCACCAACAAGTTGAATGCTTTTTGATCGCCCTTTTGGACTTTTTCGACCAACATCTGGTCTGTTAATTGCTCGCTCATTCCTGGGAAAATCTCCCGAACTCAGGCTGTAAATTTTTTAAATTGATCATGAATCTATTCCTAAAGCAAGCGTTACTTTGAGTAATAAAAACAACTGAAGTTCAATTTAATACTTAAAAATAGTAAAAAACTTACAAATATAATGTTTTTTTACTGACGAATGATCCTAAAGATCGTAGTCATTTCATACTGTTGACTGGCCTATTTCATCAAAAAAATTTTGAGTCATTACTGAACAACACAGTATCCGAATATGACGAAGATGACTTCATCCAGCATACAAGTTTATGCTAAACCGCGCCAAGTTCCTATCACGCTCAAGCACTTACTATGAACTTACATGAAAAGAATCTTAGAAGCTGTTTCACAAATAGCATTACCAAACGCGATAGGCTAACATGAAACTTCCAATATATGCTAGATATGCAGACACTTATGAACAATTACACACAGCATTATACTGATGTTCTTATTATTGGTAGCGGTGTTGCGGGGCTTTCAGCCGCATTACGGCTCGCACCATTTCATCAAGTGACAATTCTTAGTAAAAGCGTACTAAAAGAAGGCGCATCATACTATGCCCAAGGGGGAATTGCCGCGGTCTTTAATGATACAGATAGCATTGAATCCCATGTTGAAGATACTTTAATTGCAGGTGCAGGGATCTGCGATAAAAGTGCTGTTGAATTCATTGCATCCAATGCAAAAACCTGTGTTCAGTGGCTAATTGACCAAGGTGTCATGTTTGATACCGAAGTCACTGAGTCAGGTGAAGTCCAGTATCACCTCACTCGAGAAGGCGGCCATAGCCATAGGCGAATACTTCATCATGGTGATGCAACTGGAAAAGAAGTCGAAACCACTTTAGTCAACTTAGCTTTTTCTCATCCCAATATTCATATTAAAGAGCGTTATAACGCGGTAGATCTTATTCGATCTGATAAAATCGGCATCACTGGTGAACAAAGAATCGTCGGCGCTTATGTCTGGAATCGACAAAAAGAACAAGTTGAAACTATTCGAGCTAAAACAATTATATTAGCAACAGGTGGCGCAGCAAAAGTCTATCAATATACCACTAATCCTGATATCTCATCCGGTGATGGCATTGCAATGGCTTGGCGTATCGGCTGTAGTGTCGCTAACCTCGAATTTAATCAATTTCACCCAACCTGTTTATTTCATCCGCAAGCCCGTAATTTTTTACTAACAGAAGCATTACGCGGTGAAGGTGCTTATTTGAAACGGCCTGATGGCAGTAGATTTATGCCGGATTATGATGCCCGAGGTGAATTAGCTCCGCGGGATATTGTTGCCAGAGCAATCGATCACGAAATGAAACGACTTGGTGCTGATTGCATGTATCTTGATATCAGCCATAAGCCCGCTGAATTTATCCAAAGTCATTTCCCCAATATTTATGCTAAGTTAATTTCACTAGGGCTTGATCTCACTAAAGAACCTATCCCGATTGTTCCTGCCGCCCATTACACCTGCGGAGGCGTAAGAGTTAACCAAGTTGGTATGACTGATATTGACAATCTCTATGCCATTGGCGAGGTCAGCTATACCGGTTTACATGGTGCAAACCGTATGGCATCTAATTCATTATTAGAATGTTTAGTCTATGGTTGGTCAGCAGCGGAACATATCACTGCAACAATTTCACAAGTCGAAGAAGTCCCAGAGCTTCCCAATTGGGATGAAAGCCGTGTTCATAATTCTGATGAACAAGTCGTTATCCAACATAACTGGCATGAACTTCGTTTATTTATGTGGGATTACATGGGAATTGTGAGGACGAATAAACGATTAGAGCGCGCATTAAATCGTATCCATTTATTGCAGCAAGAAATTCATGACTACTATGCTAATTTCCGTATTTCCAATAATTTATTAGAACTTAGAAATTTAGTGCAAGTTGCTGAATTAATGGTGTTATGCGCCCTCGAACGCAAAGAAAGTCGCGGATTACATTACACATTAGATTATCCAGAACAGCACGAATATTCAGAACCAACGATTTTATATCCAAATACTCACTAAATTAATTAACATGCTGACTGACAATCAGCATGTTTCAATTATATTGTGATTGCATCATGACTTACTCATGTATTAATTCATCAATATTTTAAATAAAAATCGCGAATTAATTCCTGAAAAGCTGCCGTATAAACGTTATTTTCGTCTTTTAAGATCAATGTTGAACACTGAGTTGGCGTTTCTTCTTTTTGTAATCCCAATAACATTCGATGAAAAGGTGTCGAGGGCTTATCTTGAATATTGACTCGATATGCCGTAAACCAGCCACTATCCTGTGCCATTTGTTCTAGTTTTTGCCCCACTTCATAAGGTAATACCAAACAAAATAAGCCTTGATCCCTAAGACATTTTTTCGCACATTCCAATAATGTTTCATGTGTCAATGTTGTGGTGTAACGAGCTTGATCACGCTGCTCATTACGGCAAGCAACTGCTGGCTCAAAATAAGGTGGATTACTAACAATTAAATCATATTGGAAATCAAGTTGTTGACTAAAGGCCACAATATCTTGATTAACAACCCGCAACCTTTCTTGCCATTTTGATCCTTGAAAATTCTCTTGCGCTTGTTGTGCAGCATCACTATCTAATTCAACGGCATCAATCGTTAAATTGACATTTCTCTGAGCAAGCATTAATGCAATTAATCCACTACCACTGCCAATATCTAGCGCTTTTTTTGCAGTATAAACAGGTGCCCAAGCCCCTAATAAAACGCCATCCGTCCCCACCTTCATTGCACATTTTTCATGCCCAACAAAAAACTGCTTAAAAGTAAAACCACCTCTGCGATGGTTTTTTATTACATTGCTCATTCGCCCACTCTAAAGAAAATGCCATTTTCTAACCTTAAGTAAAATGACAACGATAAAAGTAATAATGAATCACACTTCAAATAAAATAATTCTCGTATTATGAGAATTACATTTGAGTCATAAAATGTTAGCTGCTAAGTTCAAAAAAAGAGGTCACCATGAATAGTATCAATAGAACATTGAATATTTTGTCTTATATCACGACAAACAAGCTTCCAGTTACACCACAAATGATATCTAAGGCTTTAAATATTCCTATATCCACTGTTTACCGATTATTAACCATTCTCATAAATTGGGAATTTATAACTTTTGCTAAACAATATGGTACTTATACAGTTGGTGCACAGAGTATTAAAACTCAAGATAAATATTATCACCATAGCTTATTAATGAGTGCATCAAAATCAGAATTACAAGTGCTCGGTAAAAAAACACAAGAAACGGTCGCTATTATTACATCAAATTTATGTGAAACCATCTGTGTTGATATGGTTGAAAGTTCACAAGCACTGCGATGTTCTTTTGTTGTCGGGCGTGGTAACACCTTAATAAAAGGTGCTAGTGCTAAAACTTTATTGGCATTTCGTGATCAAGATTATCAAGAATTAGTTTTTGAAACACATGGATCACAATTGAAAACGACTGAAAGTCTACAGCAATTAAAACAAGCATTAACCCAAATTCGCCAACAGGGTTACGGCATGTCAATCAGTGAGATTGATGAAGGCGTTCTCGGTGTTGCTGCACCTATTTTTAAAGGGCAAGACATAATTGCTGTTATCTCAGTCATGGCGCCAGAATTTCGGTCAACACATCGCGTTAATGAATTTATTACTGATACCTGCAAAGCCGCTCACAATATCACTAAATTAATTAATCAGGAGTAATTATGGCAGAACCGTTTATTTGGCAAGGCCGTACAGATGGTGATACCGAAGAACATTTACGTATTCATCAAGTGATGAACAAAATCATACCGGCAAAATTTGCTTTGCTTGGATTTGCTTCAGATGAAGGTGTAAAACGCAATAAAGGCAGACTTGGCGCAAAAGCAGGTCCGCAAGCGATTCGCCAACAACTTGCAGGCCTGCCTATACATCAATCTTTAGCCATTCGTGATGTCGGTACAGTTAGCTGTGATGATGGCGACTTAGAGAAAGCACAGCGCCAGTTATCAGATGAAATCATTGATATTTTATCTCAGAACCAAACGCCAATTATTTTAGGCGGCGGTCATGAAGTTGCTTTTGCAAGCTTTCAAGGCTTATTTGATTTTGTATCACAAACACAGCCAAAAAAAGTTATTGGAATTATTAATTTTGATGCGCATTTTGATTTACGCTCTGCTCCGCAAGCCACATCAGGAACGCCATTTTTGCAATCCGCAAAATTATGTCAGCAACATGAACGCCCTTTCCACTATCTTTGTTTAGGCATTGCCGATCATGGAAATACCAAAATCTTATTTGATACGGCAGATCAATTGGGATGTCGTTATATTCGAGATAAAGCCCTAACGCAATCTCAATTACCTAATATCATTCAACAGATCCAGCATTTTATTAATGAAGTGGATTACTTATATATCACCATAGACCTTGACGTATTTTCTGCATCAATTGCCCCTGGTGTTAGTGCTCCAGCACCAAAGGGAATTAGCGTAGAAATATTTGATGAATTATTTGCAGTTATTAAGGCTAGCGGAAAAATTAAAGTCTTTGATATCGCTGAATGTAATCCCGAGTTTGATATTGATAATCATACAGCAAAATTAGCCGCATATTTAATTTATCAATTTTTATTTTAAAAATAACAATTTAACAAGAAAAACCATAATAAACAGTAAAGTAAAAACCAAAAATTAATATTTATCATTAAAAATACAGCATTTAGACCTTGAATTTCTTGTTAGTGCAAGGCGGCAAACGCGCGAGATCCTAGGAGCATACATAAGTATGTGACTAGGGCGAGCAAGAGCAGCCAACGCGGCTATAGCAAGAAAGGCAACGGTATAAATTTATTCAGGGGAAAAGCATGACACTACACCTAGACACCTTAACGACATTGCTACTCACAGTATTATGCCTGCTTATGGGCATACACTTAAAAAAACGTATTGAATGGCTACAGCATTTTTGTATTCCCTCACCTGTTATTGGTGGTTTTCTTATCAGTTTAATTATTTGGGGACTAAAATCCTTCAACCTTGCTGAAATTAATTTCGACACCAGTTTACAGACATTCTTAATGGTGGCATTTTTCACCACAATTGGTATTGATGGAAGTTTCCGTATTTTAAGAAGTGGTGGACGCCTGCTTTTCACTTACCTTTTCATTTGCTGGTTTATTGTCATCCTACAAGATAGCTTTGGTGCTGGACTTGCTCATATGCTGGGAATTGAACCTGTCATTGGCATTATGGCTGGGGGAGTGTCATTAACGGGTGGTCATGGTGGTGCTGCAGCATTTGGTGGCATGGCTGAATCTCTTGGCGTTCAATCGGCTACTGTTGCAGCGATTGCAGCGGCTACCTTTGGACTTATTACAGGCAGCTTACTTGGTGGTCCTGTCGCTTCTTTTTTAATCAAAAAATTCAATGTGCGTATTCAAGCTGATGAAACTGTTTCTAGCCCTAAAATGACAGAAACCATTGCAGGAAAAATTGATTCCATTGATGCGCATGCTTTTTTAAAAATGCTCGCCTTAGTACTTGGTATTATGGTAATTGGTCAATTTGCATCTGCTCAGTTTACTAAAGCAACGGGCTTTTCTCTTCCGAGTTATGTTGGAGCAATGATTATTGCTATTGTTATTCGCAACATTAATGATCAAGTAAATTTCTTTAAAATTAACCAAAAATCCGTTGATTTAATTTCAGAAGTTTCTTTAGGTTTATTCTTAACAATGGCCATGATGTCCTTAAAAATCTGGGAACTTAAGGATGTTGCTTTACCACTCTTTATTATTTTGTTTGCTCAGGTTGTTCTATTGGTTCTATTAGTCATATTCGTTATCTTTAGATTATTAGGCAAAAACTATGATGCCGCAGTAATGTGCGCAGGTTTATTAGGGCATGGTCTAGGTGCAACACCGAATGCCATGGCGAACATGTCATCCGTTTGTGAGCGCTACAAACATGTTTCGATGAAAGCATTCATGATAGTGCCTTTAAGCGGTGCAGTACTGATTGATCTAGTTGGTATCCCATATCATACATGGCTAATTAATATATTAAGTTAATCTTTAAGGTGCTTTCTTCCTATAAGAAAGCACCATTTATCATGATATTACTGCCCGTTAATATCTAAAACGGGTACACTCTACTAAATTTCAAATGAACAATTTGGCTAACCTGTTTATAATCAGCGCCCCAAATAGAGGTATATCATGACTGCAACCACATTTTCTGAACTAGAATTAGATGAAAGCCTAATTAACGCGCTGGCAGATAAAGGCTATGAGCGCCCAACAGCAATACAGGCTTCGGCTATCCCTCCTGCTATGGATGGACGTGACGTTTTAGGTTCAGCACCCACTGGTACAGGAAAAACGGCTGCGTTTTTACTACCAGCTATTCAACACTTACTTGATTTTCCAAGAAAAAAATCAGGTCCTCCACGCGTACTTGTGGTAACACCAACGCGTGAACTCGCAATGCAGGTTGCAGATCAAGCAAAAGAGCTGTGCAAATATAATCATCTCGACATTGCCACAATTACAGGTGGTGTCGCTTATATGAATCATGCAGAAGTTTTCAGTGAAAACCAAGATATTGTGGTCGCAACAACGGGTCGCTTGCTTCAATATATCAAAGAAGAAAACTTTGATTGTCGCGCTGTAGAGATCCTGATCCTCGATGAAGCTGACCGTATGCTTGATATGGGTTTTGCTAATGATATTGAAACCATTGCAGGAGAAACTCGTTGGCGCAAACAGACCATGCTATTTTCTGCAACATTAGAAGGTGAAGCAATCCGTGATTTTGCCGAGCGCCTTTTAGAAGATCCTATCGAGCTTGATGCAGATCCATCTCGTCGTGAGCGTAAAAAAATCCAACAGTTTTATTATCGTGCAGATAATCTAGAACATAAAGTTGCTCTTTTGCGCCATTTGATAAATCAAGAAGACGTCACTAAATCTATCGTTTTCGTTCGTAAACGTGAGCGAGTTCGTGAAGTTGTACAATGGTTACGTGAAGCTGGCATTGAGCCTTGCTACCTTGAAGGTGAAATGGTACAAGCAAAACGTAATGAAGCTGTGCGCCGTTTATCATCAGGGCAAGTTAAAGTCCTTGTGGCAACTGATGTCGCCTCCCGTGGGCTAGACATTGATAATGTTAGCCATGTCTTCAACTTTGATATGCCACGTACCGCTGATGTTTACTTGCACCGGATTGGTCGTACAGGCCGTGCAGGCCGCAAAGGCACTGCTATTTCTCTTGTCGAATCACATGATTATCCATTACTCGGTAAAGTAACACGTTACATTGAGGATACAATCAAAATTCGTGTTATTGACTCTTTACGCCCAACAACTAAAGCGCCTTCAGAAGCGATGCTGAATAATCCAAAACCATCTAAGAAAGTGTTAGCAAAGCGTAAAGAGAAGAAAAAAGCCGAAGAGAGTAAAAAGAAAGAAAAAGTCCGTCTGCGCGATAAAAAGAATATTGGTAAACGTCGTAAATCTTCTGGCGCAACTGAATCACAACAGACGAATAAAACAGAATAATTTTATTCCACTGTGAGATTAATGCAAAAAAGGGAATAGATATGTTCCCTTTTTAATATTCAATTATCGTTTTATTGCATCAATTGGAATAATTTTTTACGTAATACTTTACCTTCTTGAGATAATATATCATCCGTAATCACATGATTAACCAAGACATCATAACCATTATTACCTTGAGGATTTTTAATGCGCCAATCAGCGCCATGTTCCAATAAATATTCAGCTGCAAAAAGAGCATGACTCATTAAAGCTTCATGCAATGCGGTATTCCCCTCATTATTGAGTTTATTAATTGTCAATCCATGCATTAATAACATTTCAATTTGATCAGTTCGGCAACTTTGTGCTGCTAAATGTAAATATGCCCCATCTGATGATAAAAGTTTTTGCTTAATCTTTTTAGCATATTTAGATTCAAAAAGTATCGCCAAAAACTGGCTATTATTAGCCATGATTGCATTTCTAATTAAACTATCCATTTCCACAGGTTTATTTTCAAGCTCAATTAATTTTGTAAATAGATCAACATTATTTTGTTTTATGCATTTTTCACATGTTTCCTGCCAATTGACCAAATCGCGCTCATCAAGCTTAGCTAAATCAATTTCATCCATTAATCCATTTATACCGTTAGCCATAAAATTATTTATTTCATTAATGGCTAAATTATCAGCTTGAGCCCAAGGCGCAAAATAGCACATCATTTTCAAGATTTTTGCCATGGCATGAGCTACAAAAACTCTACTGAAAAAATTAGGCGGAAATTTATCGAATGCACTTCCTCCTTCTTCATAATAATTTAATACTATTTTATGCCCTAATGCAGAAGGGGCAGTGGTAAAGGTTTGCAACCAATCCAACCAATCATATTCCACAACATAAAAGCGAGATAATCCAGCCTTAGCTTTTTGTTTTGCTTGCTCATAATCTATTCCTAAACGTTTTATTGTATTAGTAGCAATTCCAGCTGGGCTAAAGGTGATAGATGGGCATCCACTGACAATCGCGGCAAATATTGCCAACCCACCACCCAATGAATGCCCTGTGCAAATCATGTTGCCTTTTGAAACTTGATAGAGAATATTGGCTAAAGCAGCCGCTTGAAAATATTGCGGTTCATAAAGACCAACGGCTTGGCGTATATCGGCAAAAATATCAGTAAAGTTATTTGTTCCAGCAAAACTAATAATATACAAATCATGATATCTACAAATAGTAGACTCAAAACCCGTAGTTTTGTCTCGTAGATGTATTGGCTCAATGCCTAATTCCTGCAATTGCTGATGATTGAGCCGCTCAACTCCATGCATGAAAGTCCAGTTATTCCAATAAGTTCCCTTCGCAATTAAACCAAGCAGATAATCCAAAGGCTGCGAATTCTTCCCCCAAAACTGAGCTTGCGATAACGAATTTGGCCATTTATTTTTCATAGAACATAATGCATATGACGTCTCTTTTTGCTGATGAATATTCAAACTTTCATTGATAATTAAAAAATCATCTTCAATAATTTGAGACGAGATTATTTGATTAATTGAATCCATTAGATTCTCCCAAACAATGATAGAGCAGGAGAAAGGATTAAAAGAAAGATTAGAGAGAAATAAAAGACTTTACTTTATTAGACAGGAATAAAAAAAGCCATTCTATTCAATGGCTTTATAGATAATAAACTAATAATTAGATCTTAAATTACAGGCTTTCAGTAAAAGTACGAGTAATTACATCGCGTTGTTGCTCTGGAGTCAGTGAGTTAAAACGTACTGCATAACCAGAAACACGAATTGTCAGTTGAGGATACTTTTCAGGATTTTTAACAGCGTCTTCTAAAGTTTCACGACTTAATACGTTCACGTTTAAATGCTGCCCACCTTCAACGCGAACAGTTGGTTTAACTTCTAAAGGAACTTCGCGATACTCAAAAGCACCTAATTCATCTTTAGCAACAACTTGTCCTTCATTGTAATCCGCTTTTGCACAAACACAACGGGCTTCATTTTTCTCTTCATCTAATAACCAGAAAGAGTTCAAAAGCGCTGCATTATCAGTTTTAGTAATTTGAATACCAGTAATCATGTCGACCTCCACGTTCGGGTTGGATTAAGATCAATCCTTTATTCAATAATCAATTGGGTATTTGGTCTAACCAATGTATCTGACTATTATATACCAGTATAAACTTGCGATTTCTTTGATATTTATCAATAGTTTCTAGGGGTAAACATCTCATCACCAGTCAACATCATGTTTTAAATCAATTTTTATATTTTGGCTAAATCAAATTTTTTCGTTAAATTTCAAAAAAATTTAAATAAAATAGTCTGCTACATCTCTTTATCTCTGCCGAATGAACCAGTAAGCTTATCACTATAATTTAGCTGCTATAGGAATTTTCATGTCAACTCCACCAAATTGGCACGATGTCATTGGCTTAGAGAAAGAACAACCTTATTTTCAAGAGACTTTGGCTTATGTAGCACATGAGCGACAAAACGGAAAAACTATTTTCCCACCACAAAAAGACGTATTTAATGCTTTTCGCTACACGGAGCTTGCCGATATCAAGGTCGTCATTTTAGGACAAGATCCTTATCATGGATTAGGACAAGCGCATGGACTCTCTTTTTCCGTGCTACCGGGCATCAAGCCACCGCCATCATTAGTCAACATGTATAAAGAATTAGAATCGGATATACCCGGCTTTAAACGCCCTCAACATGGCTATTTATTAAGCTGGGCACAACAAGGTGTATTGTTACTCAATACAGTATTAACTGTTGAGCAAGGAAAAGCACATTCACATGCACATTTAGGTTGGGAAACATTTACAGACAAAGTGATTGAAGCAATCAACGCGCATAGAGAAGGCATCGTTTTCTTATTATGGGGCTCTCATGCTCAGAAAAAAGGGCGCATGATTGATCCTAAACGTCATCATATATTGAAAGCGCCACACCCTTCACCACTTTCAGCTCACCGTGGCTTCTTAGGCTGTAAACATTTTTCAAAAACGAATGAATTACTCCAACAACAAGGCCAAACACCAATAGATTGGGCTCCCGTTATTCCAGAGTAACCGAAAGCGATAAATCGAGGAATAGCGCTATTCCTCGATAAATTAGCATTATTGCCGCCAATTATTTAGAGACAACAACCATAGCAGGTCTTAATAAACGACCATTTAAAGTATAGCCTTTTTGCATTACATCCATAACATGATTTGGTTGATGCTCTGGAGATGGGATCATCGTCATTGCCTGATGAACTTCAGGGTTAAAAGGCACATTTTTCTCAGAAACAACTTCAATACCAAATTTATTCACTGCATTCAAAAATGTTTTCAGCGTTAAATCTAACCCTTCCAACATTGCTTTCGAATGTTCATCTTCATGATCTGCTGCTTCAATCGCGCGCTCTAAATTATCAATGACTGGCAACAACTCATTTGAGAATTTTTCAAGCGCAAATTTATGTGCCTTTTCAACATCTTGTTCTGTACGACGACGAATATTTTCAACTTCAGCATGTGCGCGGATCATTGCTTCGCGTTCCGCTTTCTGTGAAATGGCAAGTTGTTCTTCAAGTTCAGCAATACGCTCAACTAATGCTTGCACATCTTGTTCTTCTTCAGCCTGAGCATCAGAATTTAGTTCTAATTCCTCGCTCATTTGCTCTTCATGTAACTCATGGTCTCGCTTATCATGTCTATTGTTGTCTTTATTACTCATGAATATCTCCGCGTATTTAGCATTAAACCTATCTATTAGAGTATTATGGGGATATAAAACAGGGATTCAAGGGAAGTCATACAATGAGAGGCAAAAAAAATATGCGGAAGGAAAAAAGCACGCAATCCCCACTATTCCAAACTATCGGCATAGTTGGACACCCACGCCATCCCGAAGCTTTAGCAACACATGAACTGATCTATAATTGGCTGAAATCTAAAAATTATCATGCCATCATTGATAAACAAGTTGCAAAAGACCTAAAACTAAAAAATGCATGCATGGGCAATTTAACTGAAATTGGTCAACAAGCAGACTTAGTTATTGTCGTTGGTGGTGATGGCAATATGCTCGGTGCAGCGCGAGTTTTATCCCGTTATAATAATAAGGTAATAGGGATTAACCGCGGTAATTTAGGCTTTCTCACCGACCTTGACCCTGATAACGCCTTACAGCAACTTTCTCGTGTTCTTGAAGGGGAATATCATGAGGAACAACGGTTTTTATTAGAAGCGAAAGTCATCAAACCTAATCAAAAATCGCGTACCAGTAGTGCAATCAATGAAATAGTATTGCACCCAGGCAAAGTCGCTCATATGATTGAATTTGAAGTTTATATTGACGAACGATTTGCATTTTCCCAACGCTCAGATGGCTTAATCATTGCTACTCCAACAGGATCTACAGCTTATTCTCTATCCGCAGGTGGCCCTATTTTAACACCAAACCTTGATGCTATTGTGCTGGTACCAATGTTCCCACACACCCTCTCATCACGCCCTTTAGTGATTAGCAGTAATAGCAGCATTCGTATTAAATTTTTACGTAATAATATTGATTACGAAGTCAGTTGTGACAGCCAAATCATGCTCCCCATCCAAGATGGTGAAGAAGTTATCATACAGCGTAGTAACAAAAACCTTAATCTCGTTCATCCTAAAGATTATAACTATTTCAATACATTAAGCTCAAAATTAGGATGGTCTAAAAAAACTTTTTAATTTTTGCATCTTCCTCTTTACTGTATAAAAAAACAGGATACACTGTATTTAAATACAGTTGTATATTTCCACAGGAGAGCAAAGATGCTTACCCAACTTACCATCAATAATTTTGCTATCGTTCGTGATCTTGAAATTGATTTTCGCAGCGGTATGACCACGATTACAGGTGAAACTGGCGCGGGTAAATCCATTGCGATTGACGCACTTGGTCTCTGTTTAGGAAATCGCTGTGATGCTAATATGGTTCGTCCAGGCGCACAACGCGCGGACTTATGTGCCCGTTTCTCATTGTCAGATGCCGATATTGCGGCTAAATGGCTGGTTGAGCACGAGCTTAATAATCTTAATGAATGCCTGCTACGCCGCACTATTAGCCTTGATGGGCGCTCCCGTGGCTTTATAAATGGTACAGCCGTTCCCCTTTCACAATTACGTGAGTTAGGCGCATTATTGATTCAAATTCATGGGCAACATGCACATCAATTATTACTTGATAACCATCACCAAAAATCACTGTTAGATGCTTATGCCAACCAAAAAGAGCTGCTTTCACAAATGAAGCAATCTTGGCAAGCGTGGCACCATTCCTGCCAACAACTTGCTATTTTTCAAAAACAAATGCAAGAACGTGAATCTCGGCAACAATTACTTGATTATCACTTAAAAGAACTGAGTGAGTTTTCACCTATTCAAGGTGAGTTTGAAAGTATCGAGCAGGAATATAAACTATTAGCGAATTATGGCCAATTTTTAACACTTGGACAAAATGCGACGCAAATTTTATCTGATAATGATGATGCAAATGTATTAAGCCTTCTTAATATGGCAAAAAATGAACTCACTGAATTAGCATCCTTAGATACTAAGTTTTCAAATCTTTTAGATATGCTAGAAGAAGCTTCTATCCAAGTTAGCGAAGCAAGCGATGAGTTAAGGCACTATTGCGAACAATATGAATTAGATCCAAATCGTTTGTTTGAATTAGAACAACGTATTTCAAAACAAATAAGTCTTGCTCGAAAACACCATATTTCACCTGAAGCTCTCCCTGAGCTATACCAACAATTTTTAGAAGAACAAGAACAGCTCATTAATCAGGATGAAGATTGTGAAATTCTAAGTAATCAAGTTAAAAAAGATCATGAACAAGCTCTGATATATGCGCAAAGGCTTCATCATATTAGATTAAATTACGCTCAAGAATTAAGTCAATTAATTACCAATAGCATGCATCAGTTATCTATGCCGCATGGTAAGTTCACAATTGATGTAAAATTCACACCAGAAAACTTACAGCCAGACGGCGCTTGTAAGGTTGAGTTTAATGTCACAACAAACCCAGGCCAACCACATCAAGCACTCGCAAAAGTTGCATCTGGAGGTGAACTATCTCGAATTGCATTAGCCATTCAAGTAATTACAGCGAAAAAAATGGATACGCCAGCTTTAATTTTTGATGAAGTTGATGTTGGTATTAGTGGTCCTACAGCCGCAATCGTAGGCAGATTATTACGAGAACTTGGTGAATCAACTCAAGTTATGTGCGTTACACACTTACCGCAAGTTGCCGGATGTGGTCATCACCATTTTTATGTGACTAAAGAAACAAACGGTATTGAAACAGAAACTCACATGAAATTACTTGATAAAAAAGCACGATTACAAGAAATTGCTCGCCTTTTAGCAGGAAGTGAGGTGACTAAAAACACACTCGCAAATGCAAAAGAACTGCTTGCAGCATAAATTTTGACAACTTTTTTGCTCTCATGTGGTCTTAGAGTCAATATGGAAGGTTTTAAATTGTATCAATGTCGATTATCATTGATGTTCTGACTCCAAAAGGAATGAGATATCCATGCGTTATAAACTGTTAACTGCTGTTGCACTATCACTCGCATTAATGTCTTCGGGCTGCTCAATGATGGAACGTCTTGTCTATCACCCTGACATTAACCAAGGTAATTACCTGACAGCGAAAGATGTTGCTAAGATCCAAAAAGGAATGACTCAGCAACAGGTCGCGTATACTTTGGGCACACCAATGTTAACCGACCCATTTGGTACTCAAACTTGGTATTATGTATTCCGCCAAGAACTTGGACATGATCCCGTTCAACAAGAGACATTGACTCTGATTTTCGATCGTAATGGCATCTTAACTGAAATGAAGAACGAAAAGACGCTTGCTGATCAGAAGATGATGGAGAAAACTGAAATTCAGGATACCTCATCAAATACATCAGAAAGCAGTGTTAATCAAGCCAATTCGGTTGAACCAACTGCTGATACACAACATGAAGAAAAAGTCGTAGAAGCAGAAGCACCCAAAAAACAAAAAATGCTAAGTAAATAATTACTTAAATTAATTTTTTGTTGTCAGCTAATTAGATAATAACTATCTGTCAAAATACAAAACAGATAGTTATTATCGTTATTAGTGACATTATTTATCGTAAATTTAAAACAAAAAAACCGAGTCTATACTCGGCTTATTAGAAAGCTAAAGAATAATTACTTTTTATTCTCTTTAGACTTTTCAGCTCTTTTTCGGCGTAACTCTTTAGGATCTGCAATCAAAGGACGATAAATTTCAACGCGATCACCATCTTGTAATACATCACCTAACTTCGCAGGGCGACTATAGATACCAACCTTATTTTTCTTCAGATCAATATCTGTTCTCAAAGCAAGAATGCCAGAGGCGACAATTGCATCTTCAATCGTTGAACCTTCTACGACTTTTACTGATAATAAATATTGTTTTTCAGGTAATGCGTAAGTCACTTCAACATTTAAATCAGACACGATAAACATCCTTAGCTCTTACCGTAAAAGCTTGCACCATATTATTAGCAAGCTCTTTAAAAATTTTACCAAATGCTAGTTCTATTAATTTATTCGAAAATTCGAAATCAAGCTGAAACTCAATTTTACAGGCATCTGGACTCAATGGAATAAAATGCCATCCACCGGCTAATTTACGAAAAGGCCCTTCAACCAATTGCATATGAATACACTTGTTATTTTCTAGCGTGTTTTTAGTCACAAATGTCTTACTTATACCCGCTTTTGAGACTTCAACAGCAGCCGTCATTTCATCATCCTGATGGCTAATAATACGGCTACCAACACATCCAGGTAAAAAACTCGGATATGCAACAACATCATTGACAAGGTTGTACATTTGTTCCGCGCTAAAAGGTACTAATGCAGAGCGACTAATCTGTGGCATATCAATTCCTATCCCCAAAAACTGCGCTTATAATACCACTATTAGTAGGTTACACAAAAAACAAAACCCGTTGAGAACAATAATTGCACAATCGGCACATTTTTAAGCACGGAATGATTTATTTCACTTCGGCTTACAGTATAATGAGCAAACTATGACAAAGAAAAAAGCTTATAAACCCGGTTCGGCAACAATTGCCTTGAACAAACGTGCTCGCCACGAATATTCTATCGAAGAAGAGTTCGAGGCTGGCCTATCCTTACAGGGTTGGGAAGTTAAATCACTACGTGCTGGCAAAGCAAATATTGGTGATAGTTACGTCTTACTGAGAGATGGTGAAGCTTACTTATTTGGCGCTAATATAACGCCATTAAATGTTGCATCATCTCATGTAGTTTGTGATCCAACTCGTAGTAGGAAGCTATTACTTAACCAACGAGAGTTAGATACACTTTATGGTCGTGTAAACCGCGATGGCTATACTGTCATTGCTCTTTCCCTTTATTGGAAAAACGCTTGGTGTAAAGTTAAAATTGGCGTTGCTAAAGGTAAAAAGGCACACGACAAGCGTTCTGATATAAAAGATCGCGAATGGCAATTAGATAAAGCACGTATAATGAAACATTCTAATCGCTAACTTCTAGCTTTTTAGCATAACTTTCTGTTATACTGCGCTTAACAACTTGGGGCTGATTCTGGATTCGACGGGATTTGCGAAACCCAAGGTGCATGCCGAGGGGCGGTTGGCCTCGTAAAAAGCCGCAAAAAAATAGTCGCAAACGACGAAAACTACGCACTAGCAGCTTAATAACCTGCTTAGAGCCCTCTCTCCCTAGCTTCCGCTCTTAAGACGGGGATCAAGAGAGGTCAAACCCAAAAGAGATCGCGTGAATACCTAGCTTGGGGTTGAAGCGTTAAATCTAATCAAGCTAGTTTGTTCGTGGCGTGTCTATCCGCAGCGGGCAAATGAATTTAAAGATTAGACTAAGCATGTAGTACCGAGGATGTAGAAATTTCGGACGCGGGTTCAACTCCCGCCAGCTCCACCACTATCTAACGACCTGATTCTTAACAAGTTTCAGGTCGTTTTTCTTTCTATCATGTCGAAATTGTGCCGCAGGAATGTACCGCATGACGACATTAAAACTCCCCCACTACCTTTACCAACGTGCTAATACGTGGTGGTTTCGTAAAACCATTCCGACCACGAACGCTCGCTATGACATCCGTTTAAGCCTCAAAACTAAGCAACTGCATGCAGCTCGATCATTAGCCTTAATCCTCAATAGTCAATATAATCACTGGCAAGTCCAATATTCAGGAAGCCCGAAAATGACCAAGGAACACATTGCCTTTTTTCAGCAGCAACTCAAGTTATTAGTCAACAGATGGTGGCAGCGTGAAATGGATGATTTTCATGGCAACCTTGATAAGGGAATTGATGAACTCAATGATTTACAGCACGTCGCAACGGGGCTTATTGAGTTTCATCACAAACGTATTATTAAAAAAGAGTATCGGGACAATGCCAAAAACCAGAGAATAGCTGCCACGTTATTAGATGAAATCCAAGAGCAACAATCGGATATCACCTCTGACTTAACCGAACAAGACTATCAGCAACTGGCTCTTATGGTTGACCAAGCCTCTTTGCAGCACTATCAACGACTCAATACGTATTTATCAAACCCAACACCTGACTGGCTAAGCCCCCCGTAACTTTTGCGGCTGAATCAATCATTGATGATAAGCCTCGTTATCCCCTATCTAAACTGATTAGCGAATATCAAGAAGAAAGCCAACAAAAAGGGCACAGCCAAAAGACCCAAAATAAGTATGCTCAATGCCTCGCCTTAGCAATTAGCTACTTTGGTGATGTGCTTATTGATACGATTACACCCGAGCAAGGCAGACATTTTCGAGAGTGCTTAAAGACCTTTCCTATCGGGATTAAAACAAAAGAGATGCTGGCACAGCCACTGAGTGAAATCATAAAAAAACATCCACACGCTCAAATCATATCGGTAGAAACGGCGAATTCACACCTGCAAAAAGTATCCCAGTTTTTTGATTGGATAGTGTCCTTAGGGTATTTAACCTACAATCCTATCCCTCAAGAGCCGCTTCCGGCTCCACGGGTTAACCATAAAGACGATAGAGCCGTCATCACTGAAGAGGAAGCTATACAAGTTTTTCAGCATCCCCTGTTTACGATGCATCAAGGCGTCAAAACCAAAAAGATACAGCAGCCTTACCATTTTTGGTTACCGCTATTGTGTTTATTTACGGGTATGCGCCCCGGTGAAGCTTGCCAGTTGTTCACTAATGACGTTGAAAAGGTAAATGACATTTGGTGTATTCGTGTGGATAACCGATATGAAAAACAGCGGTTGAAAACACCGAATGCCAAACGCTACATCCCAATCCATCAACAACTTATTGACTTAGGCTTCTTGGTGTTTGTGAAAGATAAGGCTGGCACCCCTTGTGAAGGTACACGTCTGTTCCCTGAAATTATGCTCATTCAAGACTCTTTTGCGACCAAGCCCGGTGAATGGTTCAACCATAATTTACGAGACAAACAATCGCTCCTTAAGCATGTTACCCTCTATAGCTTTCGGCATTACTTTAGAGATAAGCTGCTTGCTCTGCATCCTTCCGATGAGTATTTGAATAAGATTATGGGGCACCAAACCAGTTCTTACGGTAAAGCCTTACCAAAGGAACAACAAGCTATGCATGAACTGGTTAATAAGCTCGATTTTTCAGCCATTATTGCTCAGGTAAAGCCTTATGAAACATTGGATATCTTCCACTGAAACAAAGTCACAAGCTGACAATTCTTTACACTCATGATTTCGCTGTTACCACATAGCAAATCTCAATTTGAATCGTTTCATAAAAAAATAAAGCTTTACAGATAGTTTAGTGATCGGTTAATTTACCCAAGAGCAGTTTGTAGCTGCTCTAAATTACGAAGAGATACAAATCTCTGAAAAGAAGCTTTAATATGTTGAAATATATGGCTTCTATATAAAGTACGCTACTACTTGGAAGTAGCGGAGATTAATCATGCTTCAGTATGATTTTAACTCATTGAACAACAATTATCCTATCTACGATGTTTTCACTAAACTAACTGATATAAGCATATCTCCTTGTGGTTCAGACACCCTAGAGCCAGAAGATGAGACCTGTCCATTCTGTGGACATAAAAATGCTTTTCGCTTTCATGCTGATAGCAACCAATACCATTGCTATTCTTGTGAAGAACACGGTGGTGTACTTGACCTCATTCAAAAAGTATTAGGTTTAAGAAGTGTGTTTGAAGCCGCTCGCTATCTATCTCGTATGTCGAGTGAAATTCCATCAGTCACCCCCATAGAAATCGTCGAGGAAGATAACCGAGATCATAACGTGATTTCAAGCGTGTTCATGGATATTGCCCTGCATTATGCCAAAAATCTGGTTGACGAAGCATTAAATTATCAAGTTGAGCAGCGTGGACACTCACAGCTACTACTTGAACAGCACCATATCGGTATTGCAGATGGGCAGTGCTACGCCACATTATCCGGTAAATATGATGATAAAACCCTCTTAGCTACCGGTATGTTTCGTGAAGTTAATGGTCGGATTATCGATTTTGTGCCCGAGGGAGTGTACGTCTACCCACACTTTGACAATGGAAGGATCGTTCGCTTTACCTTTAAAGATCCGAAAAAAACCTTCAAGTATCAGCAACCGAAAAAATACTGGTTGCCAGAGGCACATTGGTATGGGCAGCAAACACTGGAAAAGCCCGGAACGATTGCACTTGTTGAAGGTGAAAATGACGCCTTGACGCTAATTGAAGCAGGATATACAGGCCCCGTACTTGCATCCATCGGCTCACTTAGCCAATCGCAAGTTGATTATATCAATTCTCTGAGACGTTCTATCAATACTTACTTTGATAATGATGATGCTGGTGACCGATACCGTTCTAAATTCCCATCCGCAACGCATTACATTGTGCCAGAACGTGGCAGCGATATTGATGAATTTATTCGTGAAGGTGGCGATTGGCAAGCACTCGAAGCTGAGCAAACATTTATACCTCTCATAGAAACGCCCGTTAGCAATCTACCGAACTCCTGCGGTGCTGAAGGCTTCAATGACGTAGGTAATGCTAACCGTCTTGCCCGTCTGTTTGGTCATAATTTACGCTATGTTCGTGAAACTGACAGCTTCATCCATTTTGTTGATAATCAATGGAAGCCGGCTAGTGTTCAGGTCATGGAGTACGCCAAGCAAGTTGCCGCTGACATGCTAGCAGAAGGTCATAAAGTGCTTGCAGACGACGACACCAAAGGTACTCAACTGATAAAAGCAGCCATACAACTTCATAACCTACCGAAGTTAAAGGCGATGATTGAATTGGTGAAGCCTAAATTGGAAGTGTGTATGGTTGACCTTGACGCTGATCCAATGTTACTCGGGGTGGGTAACGGCGTTATAGACTTAAACACGGGTGAATACCGTGAGAACCGCCGTCTAAACCTTATCACACGTTATACGCCAGTTGATTTCAATCCGAATGCAAAATGTCCAACATGGGAGCGATTCATTAATGATATCACCGTCGGCGATACTGAACTCGCTAGCTTCTTGCAACGGCTGGTGGGCTACTTCTTAGCAGGTCGAACAGATGAACAGCTCTTGTTTTTCTTCTACGGTCACGGCAGCAATGGCAAATCCACGTTCATTCAGATTATTCAGTCACTGATGGGCAGCTATGCGACACAGATAAACAGTGACGTGCTCATGATGAATAAAAACAGCGGAGGTCCTAATGCCTCTTTAGCCAAGTTACCGGGGAAACGCTTAGTCGTTGCCAATGAGTTGCCTGAAAATGGTCGCCTTGATGACACGCTCATTAAAAGCATGACAGGCGGCGATATTATAGTCGCTAGACAGGTCTACGGCAAACACGAGCTGGAATTTTATTCACAATTCAGCCTAGTGATTATCGGTAACCACAAGCCTGCCATTTACGATATGTCTCACGGCATGTGGCGGCGGATGTGCTTAATTCCTTTTGCGGCAAACTTCACGGCAGCTCAGATTGACCCAGAATTACCTGTAAAATTAGGAAAAGAGCTGCAAGGGATCTTGAATTGGGCACTGGAAGGCGTACAAGCATGGCATGCAGAAGGCCTTAAACGCTCACTCCCTGCTGCGGTTATTGCGGCTAACGATGAGTACCGCCAAGAAAGCGACCTCATTGGTGAATTTCTTGAAGGTTGTCTGCAAGAACCGGATGCTTACACTGCAGCCAGCGAACTTTATCAAGCGTTTTTAAGTTTTGCCAATGAAGGTAATGAGTGGCGAATGACGCAACGGATTTTCACGAAGAAAATGGTCGAACGTGGCTTCGAGAAAGTCAGACGGAATAACAAGGCGGGATTTAGAGGTATTGCCTTACTTGACCCTGACTTGGCTCCGCTGAGTACTCATAAAGTGATCAACCCGATCTTTGTAGTCTAACCTTGAGTGCCGATTAAACGGCATATTAGTAAACTTTTTCTGTGAATTCTTTCTATGGAAAGTTTAAAGAAATGCTGAAAGTTCAGCACTGCTACTCTTCACTTATATTAGTGGAGGGTAGCGCCATAAAGGAGAATTTAAAATGCCAAAACATAAAGCCATCATGATGCCAACAAGATTCTATACTGTGATGGGCGAACCTGCCTATGATATCGACTTCTACCGCGATGACCGAACCCGAATACCAGAAGATATTGAAGCTGTGCTCTACAAACACTTTAAAGGAGGGTTTGCTGTTTATAATTACTCAGAGTCTGCTGGGCTTTCTCTTTTGCATACAATCAAGACACGATTGCAAGCATACGGTGACGTTGATGTTTTTATCCAAGATACTAAAGGTGTAACGCGTCCACTGTCGGCAGAATACCCATATTTATCGTGGTTGAACGAATAGTGGTAACCCTGCTTTTTAATTAGTAGTGCTAGCTCCCGGTATAAGTAAGTTGAATTAACCACAGGAGCTAGCCATGCAAGCAAAAATTAATGAAGTTCGAGAATACTTATCCAACCGTCTTTACTTTACTGACCAACTCACCTCCCCGCAAGATACTTATGACTTTCTCGCTGTTCAACTCGGTGATAAGGAACAAGAAGTGTTTTCAGTAATCTATCTGAATGCTCAAAATCACGTCATACAGTACGTTGAGATGTTTAACGGCACGATTAATCACACAAACGTCTATCCTCGTGAAATAGCAAAACTAGCCTTAAAACTCAACGCCGCCAACATTATCTGTGCCCATAACCACCCTTCTGGTACGGTAACGCCATCAAAAAGCGATATTAAAGTTACCGATAAGCTGAAAACAGTCATGCAGTTGTTCGACATAACGCTGCTTGATCACATTATTGTGGCTGGTGGAGAAACAATGTCATTTGCTGAAAAAGGCCTGCTATGAAAGCAATCCTCCTCACAGCATTAATAAAAGGGCTTATCACATTCGCCTTTCATCTACTAAAAGTTGTATCGGCTGCATACAACTAAACCTAACTTAAATTTCATTATCACCCCTACCAATAAGCATGCTTTAAAGTCATGCCACCAGCCAAACCATTCAATAAGTGACGAAACCATACCAAAAGGTCTCTTTTCTGATTTGGCGTGGTTTTTCATCATACCATGCCCTATTGGTAGGTAAGGAGGATTTCGTGGCAATTGTCGGCTACGCTCGTGTATCAACCCGAGGTCAAAGCCTCGATGCTCAACTTAATGCATTACACGGTTGTGACAAGATATTTAAAGAAATCATCAGTGGGGCAAAAGATAATCGCCCAGAGCTTGCAGCCCTACTCGATTACGTTCGTGAAGGTGACACAGTTAAAGTGACAAAACTTGATCGGCTTGCTCGCAATACAAAGCATTTACTAGAAATATCCGCTTACTTAGAAACAAAAAAAGTACGGTTATTAATTATGAATATAGGTATAGATACAGACACCCCAACAGGTAAGCTAATGCTTACAATGATAGGTGCTATTGCAACGTTTGAGCGTGAAATCATGTTAGAACGCCAAGCAGAAGGAATTGCACTAGCTAAACAACTTGGTCGGTATACAGGGAGAAAAGCAACCGCAAGAGCCAAAACAGCGGAAGTTTTGAAGCTACTAGCTCAAGGAGCAACAAAACCTGCTATTTCAAAACAACTTGATATCAGTATTACCAGCATCTATCGCATAGTTAAAAGTAACTCAAATAGACTTTCATTATAAGGAAATTATCATGGCATTTTATACAATGACAAACTTTGCAGGTCGTATCTCTTTCATGAAAGATGGTCAGTATGTAGGTTCAGCAATGCCAAACGTATTCGGTGGTTATAACCTCTCTGGAGCAACTGGAGATTCCCTAGGCCACACTAGTACCTTAGGCGATACCGAGGTGTTTCACGGTGATATGGGACAGCTAGAAGGCTTTGCGAGACCCAATGTCTTTGGTGGCGTTGACTACTTAAGTTCAACAGGTTCATTTCAAGCCATGTCTATACCCGATTTTCAAGGTATGACGTTGCATGATGTTGTCGATGGTTCATCTGAACATATCTCAATGATTGGGGATAATCTCACTGACGAACACGTTGATGGATTGTCTAGTTTCTTTCATAAATTTCTGGGGTAGTTAACATGGATGACTTTCAACGCATTGAAGCTACTGCATTAACTATTATGATAATGCAGGCTACCGAAATCATTGAAAAAGAAGAAGATACTGACAGTCTTGTCGATATACCCTACACACTGTGCAAATCACTTTGCGAAGCGAACAATTCGGAGCTTTATATCCACTTAAAACTAACTGATGAGCAAAGAGAGAAAAGCATCAATACAGTTACAGCTATGCTAGCGGATAATGATAATTGGCTAAGTCAAGCTGCTCATCTCTATAATCTATTTTCAAACCCACTGGGTAAAACTATACGAGACACCATCACTAAACAATATGATGAGAATCCACTGGTTAGAAAGATCACTCGTTTATACCGTGGGTTTGGTCTTGACTTAGTGCTTGGCGTCTGTGATGAACTCATTAACCAAGGTGTACCACCTAACAAGTTATTAGCTGACTTTTCCAATTATCAACTTGCCAACCTTCCCTGTGATAACTTTGATGAGATCCTGCAAGTTAACGTTGATATTGGTGTTGTTTCTGGTCAAATTGACAGTAAGGAAGCGAAGTATGGCGAATTGGCAGGTAACGTAGGCGGCTTTGTTGCGGGAGCCAAAGCAGGTGCAATCATTGGTTCATTCATCCTCCCCGGTGTTGGTACAATCATTGGTGGTGGAATTGGAGCTGCCGCAGGCAAGGTATTCGGCAAACAAATTGGCAATCTTGCAGGTCAAGGGTTTATAAAACCGAAAGATAATACGCAAAAATAAATAAATGTAGCCTTAAGGATTACTTATGGCTACATAAAATAAAAACCACTATTGGAATTATTTATGAACTTTAAAAGTATAGTATCAACCACATTATTGTTTGTGACCGTTAGTATCAGTTGCCAAAGTGCCATTGCTTCAAATCAATCTTCTGACACAAAGAGCTGCAACATTACCTTTCCGTCACAACAAGACTTAGAGAATGAAGGTGTTGATTTCGATCCCGGCATTTATAGTTGTAAAGATTTAGCACAGCTACAGTCAAATGCTCAACGTAAGCAATTAGACGCATTAAGAATATTAGGAATAATGCATGAGAGAGGATACCTTGTTGAACAGAATACTGAAAAAGCTATCAAATTGTTAGAAGAAGCCGCAAACTTAGGGGATAAGCCATCACAACACTACCTTGGCGAATCAATGCTACTAGTCATAACAAAAGAAAACGCTGATGGCACGTATGATGTTGACGATAGTAGACAACTTTACTGGAAGCAAAAAGCTGATTCCAAATAACTCCACACATAATAGCAAGCCCAAATCTGATGGGCTTGCATACACTAAATAGTTTATTTTTTACTAGTACGTTCTTTATTTGCCTGTGATAACACAGATGCCGCAAAATTTTTAGTTTCGTCACTATACTTTGTGCTTTTTAACACATTAGATGCAATAGTTTCCATATCTGCCCCTGTTTGCTTCGAGCTACTTGATTGCGAAAGAACTGAAGCCGCTAAGGTTTTTTGGATTTGGGATGCATTTTTGCTTTGAATAGTTTTAGCGGCTTGAGAAGCTAACTGCTTCGAACTTTGCTTCTTATTGACTGTCATTTCTTACTCCTTTAAGTTTAAGTCAATTTTCAATATATTGTATTATAAGCATCATGTAAATAACCACATGTAGTATTTTTGGATTCCTTTTCATCTCCAAGCGGTTATAACTGTATGACTCAGCAAACTCTACCATTGAGCAACAGGCATCTATGTCATAATTGCTTCTATCATCGGTTCTATTAGCATGATTTACCTCACAGAAAAGTATAAAGACAAAGAAAGGTTGTTTGTTCCAGAAGAGTTCATATCAACACTAACAAAGCTGACCTCACTAAGGAATGCTGACATGTTGAGTGAAGAAGAATTTAACCATCAGAAAGGCGAGTTAATCAAAAGTATCACGGGTAAGAGCATAGATGGCGATCACCTGACATTTCTTGCTGAAATTGCTAAGCTAAAGCAGCAAAATGTGTTAACCAATGAAGACATAGCCAATATCAAAATCATGGTGATGAATTCATAACAAACAACAAGCAGCCCACTGTCCGTTTTCCTTCACGATAAGTTCAGTTCCCTTATAGGGGTTGAACTCAAAAAGTCCTCCAAGGCAATACTGTCACAAAACATCTATAGGCTGATGATTAAAATATCTACAGCCTATTTTCAAACTCTTTCTCCGGAAAAACAATTTGAAACATTATTGATAACCAATACAATATAAAATCTCTTGATTAAGAAAGTAACAATCAAGTTATGTACAATCAAACCGGATTTAATATCTACCATTAACTACTCAACGAATGTTACCAGAAGAGTAACCTCCTTCCGACTAACTGACTAAATTACAAACACTTTACTCAATGTTGGAGTGGATAATGAAATTTAACTTATTTAATACGTGGCACCATTAGTTTTTAAGATAAATCCTAATACAATATTGATTCAACAAGGTGTAATTTGAAATCTCCAATTGACTGTTCGAGTTATTACCAAATGACTTATAATAAATCTATACTGTGTGTTTTAGTTGCATTAACTTTTTCGTCACATGCAAATTCTCTATGGACTTATGAAGGAAGTGGAGCCCCTGAGAATTGGGGAAAATTAAGTGAGGAATTTAAAGTTTGTGAAAGCGGCTTCAATCAGTCACCAATTAATATTGAAAATGTAATTGATGGAAAATTAGAGCCTTTAAAGATAAATATTCATACGCATGCACAAAAAATCATTAACAATGGGCACTCCATACAAATAAATGTTAATGATGATGATGATTTTTCTATTGATGGTTCAACTTATCAATTAAAACAATTCCATTTTCATAGTCCAAGCGAAAATGAAATACAAAGCAAGCAATATCCACTAGAATTACATTTTGTGCATTCAAAAGAAGATGGAAGTATTGCTGTATTAGCTATTATGTTAGAAGAAGGTGATACTAACCCAGCTATAGAACAAATATTAAAAAGTATTCCAAAAGAAAAAAATAAAGAAAAAGAGTTAAGTACAACGATTGATTTAACGCCTCTTTATCCAGAAGATAAAAACTATTACCGCTTTAGTGGATCTTTGACAACACCGCCCTGCACTGAAGGCGTTGTATGGTTAGTAATGAAACAACCAATAAAAGCGTCAAAAGAACAAATAGAGAAATTTCAAAAAGCTTTAGGTCACCCAAACAACAGACCAATACAACCTTTGCACGGTAGAGTAATTGTAAACTAGTTTTATATACTTAAAAACAATTGCTATTCTATAGCATACGATAATGGTGTTAATTTTTAATTAGCACCATTCACTCTCCCTACTATTGAAACTTAAGTAGCCACGCCTGAACGTTCATGATGAAAGTATCTTACATCATAGATATATAAATTTGAATTCCAAATTAAAACACTTCAATTACTATAAAATGAAAAGTATTAATATTAATTCAACATATAAAAAATAGTCTAATCATCACTGAATTTAAAAAACTTAAAGTCTACTATCCAAGATAATGAATTGAATAAAATATCACAGCTTTTAATTCAGCTCCTCAAGAAGGAGTTTAACTCACTGCAAGCCTCAGTACCCCATTCTTGCAGTCATAAACCGACTGTGCCACACTATTGTGCCATTAACTTCATTGACATAGATAGAAGAATCAAACAGTTATATTGGGGAGGAGCTTCAAGCCAGCTCCACCAAATTATCTTCTAAGGACGTCCAAAGAAGACTGAAAAGCCCGCTAACTCAATGAGTTGCGGGCTTTTTTATGTCCTAAACTGTCCTATTTTATCCCACCCAAGCTAATTCTTTTAGGCCCATTGATAGGCCCAACGAAAAGAACTAACATCTTTGTTGGGCCTAAACGCATGGAGATTTTTCATGGCAAGAAAAACTAAGCCATTAACCGATACCGAAATCAAAGCAGCTAAACCGCAGGACAAGGACTATCAGCTGTATGATGGTGATGGACTCACACTGCTAATCAAATCTAGCGGAAGCAAGTTATGGCAATTCCGTTACTACCGCCCGTATACAAAACAAAGGACCAAACAAAGTTTTGGGGCCTACCCTGCTGTCACCCTTTCAGATGCTAGAAAACTTAGAGCAGAGTCTCGCTCATTACTGGCAAAAGATATTGACCCTCAAGAATATCAAAGAGATCAAATAAGAAACTCTCAAGAGGCTAAAACCAATACCTTCCAACTTGTCGCTGAACGTTGGTGGGAAGTAAAGAAGTCCACCGTAACCGAAGATTACGGTAATGATATTTGGCGCTCACTTGAACGAGATGTCTTTCCCGCTATAGGTGATATCAGTGTTACCGATATCAAAGCCCATATATTGGTCCAAGCAATACAACCGGTTCAAGCTAGAGGTGCGCTAGAAACGGTTCGTCGCCTATGTCAGCGTATCAACGAAGTGATGATCTATGCTCAAAATACTGGCTTAATTGATGCTGTACCTAGTATCAATATTGGCAAAGCTTTTGAAAAGCCTAAGAAAAAGAATATGCCAAGTATTCCCCCTGATCAGCTACCAAAGCTCATGCAGACAATGCGTACAGCTAGTATTAGCCTATCTACTCGATGCCTGTTCATGTGGCAGCTACTCACCATCTCGCGCCCTGCTGAAGCCGCTGAAACCCGTTGGGATGAAATCAACTTTGAGACTAAGGAATGGAAGATACCTGCTGTTAGAATGAAAATGAACCGTGAGCACACAGTTCCATTGTCTGATGCTGCTTTAGCTATTTTAGAGCTCATGAAACCACTCAGTGGTAACCGTGAGTTTATCTTTCCTAGCCGTATCAAGCCTACTCAGCCAATGAATAGCCAAACTGTCAATGCTGCATTAAAACGCGCCGGGTTTGGTGGCGTATTGGTTTCTCACGGCCTACGCTCAATTGCTAGTACCGCTCTCAATGAGCACGGTTTCCCACCTGATGTGATTGAAGCAGCCCTCGCCCACGTTGATAAAAACGAAGTTAGACGCGCCTATATCCTGACAATAGAGAACTTCCCTCGGTGTGGCGTTTCGGGCGTCATGACGCCGCAGATAAACCGATGGTCGATGCCGCAAAATTATCTTTTGAACTGCTGATGCCAACCGAAGATCGTGGGCGACATCTTTTACCCGCCCCCTCAGATAATCTTTACTGGATGAGAAGGTTGTTTGAAAAAGGTATTGCGGGATTTTATCGTGTACACCTGGCCAAAACAACCTGGCGGATCTCTGCAGGGAAAGAGCTGAAATGGGCGATTAGTGGTCAGAGTGCGGGCAGCGCAGCGATTTTTCCGACGATGAAGTCAGACATTATTCTAGAGCACAAGATGGCCCAGCAGCGCATTATTATCGATACCAAGTTTAATGCGATCTTGACAAAGGGCTGGTATCGGGAACAATCGCTACGTAATAACTATATTTATCAATTATATACCTACCTTAGAACACAGGAAAGCAAGGCGGACCCACTTTCACTTAATGCCGCAGGCCTTCTTCTTCATCCAGCTGTTGGCTATATGCTCAATGAGTATGTTACCACTCAGGGACATAAAATCCATTTTGCTACAGTAGATATGGCGGTAGATGCTAAAACAATTAAAAAACAATTACTAAAATTAGCCCATAACTGTGCAGGAGTCACGGCTGATAACTTACCACTTCATAAAGCAATGACTGCAATATAATCTACTATTGCAGTCACTTAGCTGTTATCCAAACTTAATCATCACATAACGCGCTGCGGTATATCATCCTGCCCATATATTGACATATCCTAGGAGCTCGCCCGTTTTTCACTCAAAATCCCCCCGTTAACTCATGTCTACTCAAAAAACAGACTTAACATAGGATAATTTTCGTTTTCCAATTGGTCTCCTGGGTACGTAAAATTTCCCTTAATCTTCACAAGCCTACCTCGATAGAGCCTGTTATAATTAGGTTTTACAATTTTAAGACCTTCTGAGGATAACAAATACCAATGAAATCACCGGAAATCCAGCTCAAGGCGCTGAATAATACTTTGCGTCGTTTACGTGGGGCCTGTTCCGCACTTGACGGCGAAGAGCTTGATGAAAAATTACTTGAAGTCATGCGACGACTGCTGCTTGCTGAAGTGCTCGCCGATACCTGGATTGTGGCTATAGGGGGCTCGCAAGGAGCGGGTAAAACGACTCTGATGGCGAGCCTGTATGGCCTGCATCAAGACTGCAGCGGCTGGTTACGTAGCAATGAAGGACGCGGCGAGAAAATGCCAGTCTTAATCCTCGAGAGTTCTAAGACTGAAGTACCTCAGGGTTATGTCCGCCGCCTAGTCGAAACTGGAAATGATTTGACACTAGAGGATATCAGCGTCGACGTCAACGAGTTTCAGCGAGCGGTCTGCGATCCTGATGCGGGGGATTTACTGCCAGTATTGAAAGTACCGCAGCGTTATTTTACACGCAATAATCAGGCCTGGTTACTGCTGCCTGGCTATGAAAAACAAGAGCGTGAAAATCGTGAATGGCAAGAACTAATGCGTCAGGCAATGATCGCGGCAGGCGGTTGTATCATCGTAACCGACGAAACTCGACTGGCAAACCAGCAGCAGCTCGAAATCGTCAAAGATATGCTGGAAAAAGAGCTTAAGGACTGTAAACCTTATATTGTCATCTCCAAGACAGAAGCGTATCGCCATAATCCACAACGGCAAGCTGAATTAAGAAAAAGCGCGGCTGAAACCTTCAATGTCGCTGCCGAATATACGGATAACAATATTATTTTAACCGGCACCGACGATCCGGAATACATAACAGAATGGATGCCGCACCTGTGCCGAGCCATTAATGACCTTAACTTTTCCGGACAAACCAACCGTTATCTCCAGTTAACCCACCTTGCTGGGATTGTCAGTAAGGATCTGCCCCGCGTCATGAATATGATCCGTACTCAGTCACGTCTATATTACCACAGTGATAAAGGTAGCCAGGATGATGGCTGTCAGGTTCTGGCGGAAGTACTAGAAGTGTTTGACGACGCCGTACAGGAACTAAGAGAAGAGCACACCAAAAAGGTGAAAGCGTGTATCGCTAAAACCTTTGAAGCGGCGAAGGTTAACATGGACCGCAGGCTGGTCAAGGACCATGAGGGATTTGCCAACTGGATATCGAATGCATTTGATACCACCAGTGAAACAAAAGGCAAATTACAGAAACTGGTTCAGGATTCATGGGAGGACGCATCAGCTGGTTTCTTCAATGACTATGTGAACAGCTTGCAACAATTGACGGCGGCAAAACTCAAGCCCATGCCAAACGGCAACAATCGCCCAAACTTGCTTGCATCACCAAAGCTAGAGAAGCTGATAACACTTGGCTATATGAATAGCGCCGGGCAGCCTATACAGCACGAACAGCTGGATGCAGAAAAAATAAGTAATATCAAAATGTTGTTAAATCATGGTGCCACATCGAATGGGCAAAATACCACGGTGATGAATAAACAGCTCAGGAAAAGCGTGGAATTGATCCCAGTGCTCTCGCTGGAGTACACTCGCCTTGTGTACGCCATGCCTGAAATTTGCAAAGAGCTGCGACCTTACGTCACACTTGAGCAGTACGATGGTGAGACATCCGCAGGTAACGTCGCTGCAGAAGGGGTTCAAACCCTCAACGCAGGAGTTGATCTTGGCAAGACCGCAATAAAATCACTGGCGGCAGTGCTGGCGATTGACATTGTCAGCGACGGTGATTCCGATATCCTTGGCGCGCTCTTTGGCCAGGATCAATCTTCTATTGACCAAACGGGTTCACCCCTTCCCCCCGCACCAGTGATAATGCATCCTGCTGCCGTTGCGGTAACCGCCGTTGTGGCGGCGGCCTACGTGACCGTGTCTGCGGTAACACGAATGCGCACCTTCGAGAAAAAAGCGAGCTCTCAGGCACACACCATGCTTGCCAGCGTTCATGATCACCATATTGAGCATTTACGCAGTCAGTTCGATGATACGATGAATGCGGCACGTAAGCGGATTAGCGAAACGTTACGTACGCGTTATCACATGGACGAAATACTGATGCGCAAGGATCGGCTCGCCAAAGCCATTGCCGATGTGAATACCCTTATCAGCGACCTGCGTTCTGAGCTGGGTCCATCGGCTTCGGGTCTACAAGTGTTAATAACCAACCACGGTGAGTGAGATGACGTCCTGGAAGGTTATAAATTATTGGCAGCAGTTAGAGTCACGGCAGTTAGAGTGGGCTTTTCGCGCCTACGATCGGCTGATTAAGAGCTTAAGTCATGACGTTCTCTTACCCAAGCATAATAAGGGAGTGCTGGTGTACCTGAACGCCCCGTACGATGATGTGCTGCTCTCAGTTGGCTTTTTAGTGACTCGATAAAACGGGTAATGGCTCGTTCATCCGTGCGTTGAAAACATATAGGCATATCTGGGGCATCAGGACTACTATCCTGAGCGAATCGTAAATCAACTCGGATTGCAAATACTCGGTTATGGTGTTCTAGTGTATTCTCAACCACTGCCAGTAATCGACGAAGGATATAATACGATATCGAGGAATCATAGCGATCACTCGCGATAGTTATCAGTTGATCCAATTCTGTTTTAGTTAATGCATAAGATGACATTTTTATTACCTTACTATCATAGAAATAGCGATATCTGTATTCGTGTTTAAGTACCTATCGCATCCATAACACTATAAGTTATAGACACAATAGGTACGGTGATTAAATAAACATTGCTTTGTTGATTGATAGGTGTTATTATTATAAATTAGTATTGTATTTAGTAAGATGATATATATTACCTATACCGACATCATTCCATTTAATAAAAGACAGACTCCCCCCTCCCCAAAGCCGCAATAAACCTCGCTTGGTGATATAATTCTACTCACTGATATTATTAAAAATAACTCTGAAGTTATCCTTATCTTGGTGAGTTATTGAGTATGAATACTCCTCTGCTACTCAACGGAATATTCAATCGTTCGGCTAGCTCTTCAGGTGTCATTCTTGCCCCCGTAAACTTGACATAGTTAATCCCATTTTTTTCGAATAATTGAACTTTAGCTTCCTGCTGTAGTTTTTCTAATGCAGGCCGCAAACGGTCAGAGCGTCTCAGTGAATAAGGGCCATTTTTAATGATATCATTTCGCCTAAAATCATAAGATTTATTACTGACAAGATGCTCCTCCAACCATAACAGGAGTTTTTCAGCATCACTAGGCTCCCTCGTTTCATCAGTTTTAGCGATAAAGTGATTGAGATACCACTGTGTGATATAAAATGCCGCATTCAAGGTTTCTTTTGTGATCAGCGTTGAATTCGGTGTCATAAAAACCTGCATCACTGCCGCAATTCTCGACGCATGTTCCATATAGCGCGCAATAAAATCCTCATAATGTGAAAATGCCGTGTCCTGCTTTATACAATCTGATATGATTCGCTGCTGTTCATACCAGTATTTTTGTGCCTCCACCGTTAATGTGATACACTGACGTTCACCACCATACTCTCTTCGCAATGCAGACTTGTCTAAGTGCGCGATCAAAACGGAAGAGAAGGCATCAAATGCATGCGCGTCTAATCGTAAAGTGTTCAGGTCATCCAACCTAGTTAATGAATTGTTCAAATCCACGAATAAAAAACGGGCTAGCCCACCAGAATATCGAAACTTCGTGCCTTTTTTCCTCAAATAATGATTAAACAATTCCGGCTGTAACATTAACAAGATGCTAAAACGGGCATCTGAAATAAAGTCGCTGTCGCGTGAAACACGGCTCACCGAAATACTCTCTCCACACCAGAGTGAATTTAATAACGAAATTTTATGAAATAGATTGCCGTCAAACAAAGCCCCTGCTTCATCTGAGGCCAGTGTTAACACTGGATACCCTTGCCCTAATTCCCGAGTTAATGCCTCGCTGGTGGGATCATTGATAATTAAACGCCTTTGAACCGGCTTAACAGGCGCTTGTTGTAGGCATTCATCTAACTGACGACGAGCCTCAGCCACATCACCGTTATCCTTAAACATTTTTTGATAATGTTTCTCATGAGCTTTTAGCTCTATTTTCCAAATAGCCTCATGCCGTTGATACTCCGCCTGTGCTGAACCATATTCTCTTTTTTGTGCTTCTTCCCACTGAATAACCGGTGCTATCAACATTCTGAATACCGTCGTCTTTTTACTGCCCGACTTGGCGAGCACAAGCGTATAAAGTGAAGTGGGATAGCGAATCCCTTGGATAGGTTGAACATCAAAGTTATCGTGACATCCCATACCCATAACTCCTAATAGGGTAGGTAAAATAATATCTGTGCTAGCCCCTGTTTGAGCGTGTATGTGCCCGATCAACTGCTGAAAAAATTCAGGTAAAAATTTCAACTGCAAACATAGTTCTGGATTGCCATTTGACATTTTTCTTGCTCCTTAATTTGATAGACAATTAAACTTCACGTGAAGCAACCCATTTTTCGATCTCGCTGTATAGCCATCCAACTGATGATATCCCCAGCTTAATCGGTTTAGGAAAATCCTCATCGTAATACTTCGAGCGAGGGTTTAATTTTTCATAAATACTGGATCTGGATATCCCCAGAATAACGGTTAACTCAGTCATACGTAAAATACGTAATGGTGAATTTGTCTGATTTCTAGTTTCTTTTTGGTTGGACATCTCATTTTCCTTTGTTGATCCGATGACTTAACTAGACTTTGCCATAAACAATGAGAAAATATCCCGTAGTAAAATGGAGACCAAAAGGAGATGAAAGTGCCTACACACACATTTGCTGAAATGCTGTATAAAGTTTATGAAATACTTGGACTGTTTAAAAAAAACACGAATAGAAGAGATTTACGTAATCATTCCAATTTTTCATCTCACCAAATGTTTTTTGCGAAAGCTTTAGATGAAATAATTGATACGATCGACAATCAAGAAAGCCTAGACAAACAAATCAGATTAGTCTTGTTTTACAAATATGAACAGCTATACAATAAATTTGTCAGTACTAATCTAGTATCGACTTTAAATGCAAAAGAGATAATGATACGTTTTACTGAAATTGTAATACCTGCAGTTATAGCATTAGATATACATATAACACTTCGTGGCTATAGAAAAGAAGATCCATTCAATTTTTATTATCACATACGTAAATTTTTACTTAGCGAAAAATACAATAAAAATAATGAAGAATTAATATATCAGAATGCAAAAAAATATTTAAAAAAATACATAAAGTCGCTGAACTTTGAGCCCTCCATTGATCTCAGCTCAATAATTTCATTAATTGATAATATTAGAAAAAGCTCTAAACAGAGAACAGCATCAATTAATACAGCAATAGATCAATGCCTCTCAATCGCCAACTTGATGGGATATAAAAAAAGTTATAAATTTGATCTCCTTAGAGTAGCCTACACCTCAATAAATACATTGCTATTATTTCAAAAAGAAACCAATTTACTTGATTTCGTTTATAATAACTATGAAAAAATCATAAAAAAAGAAATAAAAGAATATGAACCAATATCAAAGTTAAACAATTATTTGTATGATGGGAAAAATCACTTAATTATATTAGGAATTGAGGACGAAATTGTCGATAAAAACTCAACTGAAGTCATTAATAGCATTATTAGTTATTTAGATATTCCTATATTGAATAATCCTATTGTCAAAGATATTATTTACGAAATAGAGCGTTTTACATTTAATTTAGATTATCTTGTGCCATATTCAAAATCTTATTTTAACCTACTCAAAAGACATCTCAATAAATACGACAAAAATAATATATTGAAACCATACTTAACATTTATAGACATAATACTATTATTACAAGATGAAAAAATCGATGCTGCCTTTAATTTTATTAAAAATATAAATAAAAAAAACCTACCCTTAGGTTTTTTAAACTCAGCCATTTCAACTATTGATTTGGCTTTACAAATAAAATTAAAGAAAAAAACGATAAGAAATGGTTCTTTAATTCCTTTGATTAATTCAATTTTAATCACCAATAGCATTTATATAAAATACTACCCCATTGCTTACCACATTGAAAACAATAAAATCAGGGAAAATCCCATTATAAAAAACCCAAATAATATTATACTAATGCAATCAATAGCAAGATATAACCTCATGATAAGTAAAATAACCGATGAGAAAAATTATAAATTTGATGAAGTTTTCCCTCACGCAATCAATGGAAGTCTGAATCACCTTGATAAATTACTTGAAAAATTAATTAAACACGTTCTAAATTTCAATATTAAAGATGATGTTATCGCAAAAAAAATCATAGAGAAAAAAATATATACGTATTCAAATCTTAATAAAAATCTAATAAACATTCTTAATGATTGTTCATTGTACAACTGTATAGGCTGCCTTTCAATTCTATATGACTACCTTCAAGCTCCAGGAGAGGAGTTTGAAAATATTCGTCTTTTTATAAGCAAGCCAGAAAAAGAAATCAACAATTTACGTAAAGCATTACATATAGCTGAAAATATATTATATGAAAATAAACAAAAGAAAAAAAGTGCTGTCCTAGATAACTAAGAACTAACTCCAGAAGGGATTGTCAGAATGTCATAACGGGTAATTTCTGAAGGTGAAAATATGACAGTTAGCAGATGATGGCTCAGCGATGAACTCTGGGAAAAAATAGCACTACCTATTGATTGGTCATGGTTGTCAATGGATGGCTGCATGAGCAAATCACCGCTGGCAGGCTCAAAAAAACAGGCAAGAACCCAACAGACCCCGGGGAAACGGGGCGTAAAGCGCAGTCTGATGACTGACGGGAACGGGCTTCCGCTTGCACTGGTTGTCGCCGGAGCAAATACGCACGACATAAAGCTGGTTGCGGATACGCTCGATGCCCTCCAGACGGGCAGACCCGGCAAGAGGCTACGGTTGAGCATGGACAAAGGGTATGAAGCGGAATGGTTAGGAACGTATCTGAGAAGTCGTCGCGATGAACCTCATATTCAGTCACGGAAGGATGAATCAGAAGCCATCAAAAACACGGATTTTAAGGCCCACCGCTGGGTTGTAGAGAGAACACACAGTTGGATGAATCGCTACCGTCGTGTCCTGACTCGTTGGGAGAAGAAGGTCGAGAATTATGAGGCGATGCTGCATTTTGCCTGTGGTATCATTGTCTGGAATAAAATCCTTTTGGAATAGGTTATAAGCATGAAATAAATGGTAATTTGATAGGAATTTTAGAAGGAGCCAACTTATATAATTGTATGGGCTGTCTCGATTACTTATGTAAACACTTAAGGTCCTATGGCGAAGATCTATCTAATATCATTTCTTTCGTATCTATATCGGTAAAAGGGATTGAAAAACTAGAATTAGTGCGTGGTGCATTACTAATTGCAAAAGAAAGACTCGCAGAAAAAGATCATCTAAAAAAGATAAGTAAAAATTTACTATCTCTAGCTAATTTCTATGTAACACTTGCTACGCGTAGCAAGTGTTACTAATCGCTAATCAATAATTTTTCATGATAGTGTAGGATATCTGTACCCAATTGCGATGACACTTCTGATAGTGCTTTAACTTGATAAAATTGTTTTTTGAACATATCGAACCTCCAACATAATAGTATGAAGGTTCATATGTAGTGGTCAATAAAATTTGGTCACAGTTTTAGAGCTTTTCCAATATAATCGTTCTGACTCATTGGGCGTTAAGCCACCGTTATATTGATGCGGTCTAATCTGACTATAATACCCAATGATATATCGGGTTATTTCTTGCTGTGCTTCTATAAAATTACGGTAACCTAAAATAGGTACCCATTCTGTCTTTAAGCTTCGAAAAAATCGCTCCATCGGCACATTATCCCAGCAATTACCTCGTCGAGATAAACTTTGCTTTATCTGATAACGCCATAGTAATTGGCGATATTGACGGCTTGTATAATGACTTCCTTGATCTGAATGAAACAGCATATTTCTTGGCTTACCTCTTGATTCAAAAGCCATTGATAATGCTTTTCCCGTTAGTTGGCTAAGCGTATACCCCCCATCGCTGACTATCTTCATTGAGCAAGCAGGAGTATTGATTATTCCATTTGATAAAGAATTAGGTAGCTAAAGAGATCCCTGATAGAAAGAACATGTAGATAATCTAGTGTAAGCGACTCATGATATATTTAATAAGGGCAACTCAGTATTACAAAAAATCTCAGATATATATTATCTCCTTGAATAGCTATCATGTTCTTTTATTTCAAGGAGTAATATGCATCACAACGCTCACTTTAAAACCCTCCTATCGACTCTACCGACTTCATTCCAAACCTCTTTTTTCAACCAACTCAGTCACCTAATCAACTACTCCCCCATCATCGGTTTGATGGGTAAAACGGGAGCGGGAAAATCCAGTCTTATCAACGCTCTATTCCAATCGTCATTATCACCTGTGAGTGATGTTTCAGGCTGCACACGCCAAGCCCAACGCTTCAGCATGACGATGAACAACCATACTCTCACTTTTGTAGATTTACCCGGCGTGGGGGAAAGCCTTGAGCGGGATAAAGAGTACCACCAGCTCTATCGCAACTTATTACCAGAATTCGATTTAATCATTTGGGTACTCAAGGCCGATGACCGAGCATGGTCTTCTGATGAACAGTGCTATCGCTTTCTCACGAAGAAATGCGGTTACCAACCTAATCAATTTCTATTTGTCTTGAACCAAGCCGATAAAATAGAGCCTTGTCGCCAGTGGGATGAATACAAGCATCAACCATCCTCAGAGCAGGCCTATAACTTAAAATTAAAGCAACAAGCCGTGATAACAGCATTCAAGCCGCATCATCCGGTGATGACGGTTTCTGCTGTCGAAAACTATCAACTCACTGAGTTAGCTGAGCAATTAATACAGGCGTTACCGGCGCAAGCCAGTAGCGGGGTAGCTAGGCAACTGAACAGCGCTTACCGGACGCAATCTGTGGAAAATTCTGCACGTAACGATTTTGGGCAATGTGTCAGTGATATCGTCGATACCATAATCGATATTATTCCATTACCCACATTGATAAAACATACGATCAGCACTGTCAAAAACAGCATCGTATCCGTCGCTAAATCCTTGTGGAGTTTTTTCTTTTAACTTCTTAAATTAACACAACATTGATGACATCTAGCGCCACTCCTTAACGGGATTGGCGCTTTTTTTATTTCTTTATATTGGAGTATCAACTTATGAGTAACACAACTGAATCTACTATCACAATGGAATTAGTCCCTGATGAACAACGCCTTGATTTTTGGTTCAACCATTTTGGTGCAGTGAAAGGCTGGGCCACCTTTGAAGTGGTGATCTTCACCACGATGGGCCAATTCTGCGATGAGTATCATGGCGGTTACTGGGAGTACGGCTCGCTCAATAATGGCGGTGCCTTTATCTACCCCGATATCAACGCAGACACCTTAACCCTATTCAACATGCATAACGGCAATGAAGCCACGGTGAGCCAAGAGGCGGCAGGAATTGCAGTGTGTCTTATCCTGTACAGCATCTGGTCTTTCCAAACAGAAAGCGAAGTGATGTGTGACCGCTTTTATCAGTTGCGTGACTACGCTTCACAGCATCCCGAATCCTCTGCCATTTTCCACTTAATTGATTAATCCGGAGTTTTATCATGAGTTTATTAGCTTCACGTTTTGGTTCTGCTAACAGCATTCGTCGTGAGCGTCCACTCACTATCGAAGAGTTATTCCGTACTGTACCGAGTGTGTTTTCTGAAGAAAAACACGATTCACGTAGTGAACGGTACACTTACATTCCCACCATCACCTTGTTAGATAGCCTACAAAAAGAAGGTTTCTATCCGTTCTTTGCCTGCCAGACTCGGGTACGGGATGTGAGTCGTCGAGAGCACACCAAGCATATGTTACGCCTGCGGCGACATGACCAAATTACAGGCGTACAAGTCCCTGAAATTATTTTGCTCAATAGCCATGATGGCTCAAGTAGCTATCAAATGTTACCGGGACTCTTTAGAGCCGTGTGCTCTAACGGTTTGGTGTGCGGTGATGTGTTAGGTGAAGTGCGTGTGCCTCATAAAGGGGATGTGGTGGGTAAAGTAATTGAAGGGGCATATGAGGTACTCGATACGTTTGAGCAAGTGGCTGAAAAACGCGAAAGTATGCAGTCGTTATTGTTACCGCCTCCTGCCCAGCAAGCCTTTGCGGAAGCGGCGTTGACCTACCGCTTTGGTGAAGAATTTCAGCCCGTCACGCGAGAGCAAGTCCTACAGCCTCGACGCGTTGAAGATAAGAAAGAAGATCTTTGGACGGTGTACCAACGTCTACAAGAAAACCTGATTAAAGGAGGATTATCTGGTCGCACTGAAAAAGGTAAACGTGCCCGAACTCGTTCGGTGAATGGGATTGATGGCGATATCAAACTCAATAAAGCCCTTTGGGTGATGGCAGATACCTTATTTAACCAACTCGCCCCTCGCCAGCCCAACTAATTTTCCCGCCCTGACAGGTTGTGTCGTTACACCTCACTTTCCTATCGTTTAAATAAACAGCATGGCGTTATTTATCAATGAATTACTTATAGTCATTTTTCACTAAAAAGCCCAATGAGAATTTTTCCCAACAGACATAACCTGTCAATCCCCTAAGTTAAACTCCCTCACTTCTTAATTTCCTAACGTCTGTTATTGAGAGCAATACGTTATGTTTCAGACCAACCGAAAATATGACCGCATGGCTGTGCGACTCTCTGCGCTGATTGCCCGATTAATGGCAGGAGAAAGCCTTGTGCTCTCGTGTTTAGCCCAAGAGTTCAATGTTTCTGAACGCACGTTACAGCGGGATTTACGTGAACGATTGGCTTATCTGGGTGTAGAAGGTCGGCAAGGTTGTTATCGTTTGCCTATCAATACGCTAAAAGCTTATCGAGACAAAGATGTTCTTACCTTTGTGAAACAGATTGGGATGACGCGATTGTTTCCGGGGCTAAAGGGAATGACGGTAAAACCTTATGGCAAGTATGTGGGGGCCAGAATAGTACTTGTAGGATTGTGGGCTCAACCAAACATTATGTTGCTGTACTGAATCATAAATCTGCGTCAGGTTGTGCATTTGGTGATTTTTATATCGTGGCAAGAACTGACGGAAACTGGCAACAACGCGATACAGGCACTTGTAGCCCTAATGCCTACGTCCAGAAAGGGACGATTAATAATGGTCAGTACTCTTCGGTCGATATTGGTGTTGGCGGGACGATTGTAGCTCGTTAGCCCATTGGGTATTGGAGTATGCAAAAAGAGTTCTCAGGCAAGAATCGACCACGCTGGAAAGAAAAGGACCGTACTAAAGGCGGATTTCAAGCCTACCAACAATAAATCTATATTCTCGCTGCCGTCAATGGCGGTAGCGAGGACGATACAAGATAACTAAAGGTAACGTAATGAATAAGATAAAAAGCCTATTTGCGATGAGTTTATTGGCAGTCAGTACATTTAGCTTGGCTGAAGAACAACAGCGTTATGCGAGCATCACACATACGAGCTCAAATTTTATTAACCAAGGCTACTGTGGTTATTCATTTACCCTCGATAATGGCGGTAACCATATGGTTCTAGACCATGCGGAGTTTGGTGCGCTTGAACTCACGCTGCGAATGAAAGATGGAAAAGGAAAAGTATTAGGGGATACAGTACTGGAAGTGGAACCTTTTGGCGATTCTAGCGCCACTCGTGCCACCTTTGCTGGATTGGAAATTCCTTGTGAAGATGTTGCTGAATTTGAGGTTGTTAAAGCGGTGGAAGATCAGAACGGGCATAAGGTCGAATTGCCGTTATCCATCTTTGAGGCCAATAATCCTGAGTTGGCGAAGATGTCGGTGGCTGGGGAAAAATAATAGTTTTTTAGCTATCTATCAAAGTAACGATTGGCAGATTGAATGATCTGCCATTTTTGTTTTTCCCACTTTTAAAGTGGGAAAGATATAATACCTTCATCAATAATAAAACAATAATTTTGTTCGACAGAATATCTCTACTAGATTTATTGCTCCTCATCTAATAAAGTCTTGTTAGCTTTGAGCTACCAACTCGCCCATTACTGCTAAATGTTTTATCGGCAGCGGCTTAAAACTCACGATATTATATTTTTAATTCAGGATGATCGATTCTGAATACTTCTAACCAAAACTCCCTATAGACTGAGCTACTTAGCAGTGAAGTTTGAGAAGGTACGTTTTGCAGAGACTGTTTTATTCAATCCTAGTGTTCCCAATACACCTTACCAAACATCGAGGTAGTCTGTGCTGATAGCTCGATTATCATTCCGAACGTAATTGCTTGTCCATATCTACATGATAAAAAATGATCAATGTTTATAGCTCCTTAATTGGAAAAATCACGAAAAATACTGCTTTATTTAAAAATCAAGAACAATTCCATTTTTTCCCATGAGTTCAAGCAACGCTTTTGTATTACTTAGCATTTGTAGCTTTACATCATTTTCAGGCATTGACCATGCCTCGCCCAGCAACCTGACTGTAATATTGAAATCCCATGGCATCACCGTTCGATTTTTGAATTGAGCAAATGGCCCGTCGCTCTCTGGTACAACCCTGTCTTTAGGGAGCTTAGTAGCAAGAGCTTTCCCAGCGGCAGAGTTGAAAGCAGCCGGACCAATACTGAACCAGCATCCCTGTGCTGAAGCATTCCTCAACTCCGTAACACTTCCAGTGAACCAATGTAAAATAGGAATTCCATGAGAGGGGAACGCTTTTAAGGTAGCCAGCACATCAGGAACGGCTTGCCTTGAGTGAATGCTCATTGCTCGTCCCCCAACATCGTGGCACTTCCTGACCACCTCGGAAAACACTCGACGTTGCATCGCGTAACTGGTGAAATATCGTTTTGAACCATCCAATCCAATCTCACCTACAGCATCCACGTTTTGAATCAACTCGAGAAGCATTTCCAATTCCTGGAAACGATCAGCGACAATTTCAGGATGAAGTCCAGGACTGATCATTACAGATTCATGTTTTTCTAAAACATGACCTGTAGCCTGAAAAGCCTTTGGGCTCGTAGTAACTAACCAAGTGAAAACATTACGCTTAATCGTACCAGCATAAACATTTCTAGCCTCGGGATACAAATCAACATGACAGTGAAAATCAATCAAAGCAATTTATCCTGAATGAGTACAGTTTCTAACTCTTTTATACCTTCTTGCAAAACTCTACGGTACATGGGACGCTCGTTAATCGGTGCAAAAACCAACGAGCCACCAAGAAATCTATCAAGCCCTCTCTTCCTTACATCAAGGATGGCAAGTGCTACAGCCATAGGATCATCTGGCGCACTAGACTTGTCACTACCAACAACAGATTCAAAGCGGTAAGACGTAGTATCCCCCTCAGGTTTCCATGCAATGAATGCAGCCCGACGGATCAAGCAAGGAACACAACGTCCACAGTGCTGACGATTATAGGTTCGAAAACGGCCACAACTCGTAGAATCAGCAGCCCATTTTTGCAAAAGATCTTGGTCAAGACATTGCCGCATCATTTCGCCCTTAGTTTTGAAACGGTACGGCAACTCAAGCTGCACATGGATGCCCAAATTATCCAGAACTTTTTGCAACATATCGATAAACATAGGATGAGTTGTACGAGTACTCAAACTGGATATGCGCCCTGGGACCAAAGGAGGATTTATGGAGATCACTCCATTTTCGGGAATAAATATTGTTGGTTTTGGTAAGTTTATTTTCGTTGAGGCAAGTAATGCAAATGCATAAAAAGCTAATGAGCGACCACGTGTCGAAGGCTCGCGCGATCCTTTGAAACTGATGCCATGACTCCATTGATAATGTGAACCATTTCCCATCAGCATGGATGCGTATGCCCTTTGTCGCTCAGAATCTTTATGTGCGAGTTGAGAAACAAATAGTGGTTTTCGCCCCTTAGCCACCAAATCAATTCCACCTATTAGACTATCCAGCCCTCCGGATAATAAAGATACGCAATCATTAGTGAGAAAAGCGCCATCTCCTTGAGGAGGTTCCATGCCTGCATTATTGAAATTTAATAACCAATAATCACCAGTTAAAACTTTTAGCATATCTTCAAGATCGGATTTTAGCGGTAGCCACTTATCTGGATTGCACAATCCAACCGTAAGCTGAATATTCCGGGTCCAGCCATCTGCACTTGTTCTTCTAGGGCTTGATAGGTCCGCGCTACATACCGCGAGGCAAAACTGCACAAAATCCCAAATCTCTATTGAAGGTCGAAATCCACCCCGTTTTAATGCACCATGCCATCGATTCGCAATTGTACCAATACCTGCACGCTTAGCGCCTTTAAAATAGGAGAATACTCGCTCATCAGAAGGAACCTGCGCTGGAATCAGTTCTGCTTTAGCACACATAACTTTAATCATTCTGAAAATACCTCTAGGGCAGACAAGAGAATAGACTGGGCCAAGCTTTTCGGTTCTGTATTTTTTGTAGTTTGTTTTTCCAATACCACTCTAACCTCAGCACCGACCCACTCGCGAATATCAGAACGCCGTTCCTGAATTAATAAAGGATCATATTTTAATTTTTCGTAAGTCTGTCCAAGCTGGAGATCTATTCGATTACAAATCTCATTCGCAATGGTCAACCCCATAACTTCAGCTATTTGCGCATCCGTGAGATTAAATATGTCCACGTCAGGATAAAGTTCATAAAGTTGCGCCATAGCCTCCGCGCCAGCATTACGGAGCGATTCGTCATCAACGCTTCCTGTCCCAGGAATAACCTCTTTCAAAATTTCAAGAGTAAGATCTGTTGCCGAAAGATTCTCTTGACGAACATGAGTAAGCCAATCAATCACTCGCTGGTCGTTTCCATCCCTAGCAGACGTCAGGAACTCACCAAGACTACCGACACCACTGGCAACACCTCGCATAGTAGCAGCAGCTCGTCGCGCGCCCCCCATTCCTTTGGAGACCATGCTTTTTGTCGCACCACGTAAATTATCGTGGCTGCCATTTTGCAGATATCCCCCAAGTAGCGAACGAGCAGGTCCAAACCGTCGTTCTGGTGCTATTGCACCATCAGAAATTACATTTCCACCGTTCTCCTCCGATGGTGAATCAGGCGAATCTCCTCCACCTGTTGTAGAGTCACTTTCAGGTTTTAACCATTCAGGATCAAACGGTGAACCTGCGCGGCCTCCCCCACTAGAAGTTGATGTTCCCATTAGCGCCTCCTCCCAAGGTTCACAATTGCATTCCTAGTCGTTTTTGGTAATTCGTTAAGATCTTTCCATCTTTCTAAAAGTTGCTGAGCCCATGACTGAGCACCAAGAGTTGGGATTAAACCTGGGCCAATAAGTTTCAGTGGAGCCTGTTCCAGCAAGCTGACGGCTTTATTTCCAATTTCCGTGTAAACCTTGCAGCACTCAATCAGCATTACAATTTCTTTGCTACTCTTCCAGGTACGTGAGGCACTATTACTCTGCCAGGCCTTAGTCATCGCCAACTCTGTCTGTGAAGGTCCTATTTTCCTCATAAGTTCAACTAAGGATTCATGGCCATTAGTTGCAACTTTCAGTGCGTCTCTCAATTTTCTAGAGTCAGGAGTCATATTGTCATCACCGAAGTCACGAGTTCCAGAGTCACGACTGAGGTGAAGAAGCGGGCGTAGATCCTCGGTTCCCAAAGCTGGCTGGAGTTGGAGCCATTGCTGAGTAAATGGTGTATTCTTGAAAGGCTCAGGTAAACTATTCTGACCCGCTGCAGCAGCTTCAGCATCCGCCAAAACTTGTACCCTACCGTCATTATCCGAATGAACACGACTAGCAAGTTCCTCAGCAAGGCTTTCGTCGCACCTTTCAAGGAGATGCCATTTTGCCAGTGCGGCTATATCTAACGTTATTCCCTGAGGCGCAGAAAGAGCTTCACGCAAATAAACAGTATTTAAAAATCTTTTCATTAGCCGGGGATTAGCGTTTACTGCTAAAGAACTATGAAGAAGAGCCGCAAGCCCCTGGGCTAAATCCATTAAACTTTTGAGTGCATTTACATGCTCTACCAGTTCATATAAAAACTCTTGATTGATCGTTTCACCTTTCCAACTATTACGCAGCTTCACAGGGATAACGCTAAGAGCATGATTGAATCTTTCCTTACTGAAATGGCCTGCGTTGGTCTCTCTCTCAAGTAGCAAAAGCACCAGATACGCTTTCGCCTCATTCAAACCAAGGCGAGGAACATGGAGTGGAACCTGTATTAATTTATCGAAATAGTTAGTTGCAACATCGCCCGTAATTCCTGCGCCATCAAAGTGGACCTTCACTGCAGCTTTTATAAAATCATTATCTGCAGCAATAACGAAAGCGCTACAGCGAATAAATAGTAATAAACGAATTGATTCAAGTGTTGAAATTGCTGTTTGTGGCAAACATCTGTCTAAATCATCCACAAATATTACTAACGTAATTTTCAACTCTTCGAGAATACTCTCTAAAGTATCCCTGAAGGCCTGAATATGGGCTGGCATCGAGAATGGCTCACTCGGTTTTAGAAGACCGCTGGTACTTAGCTCGATACTATCTGTATCTGATGATTCATTGCTCGATTTGTCATCTGACGTAAACCAACCAGCCAATTTACAAACGGTTTTTCCAAGAGAACCGATAGGAATGCCAGTAGTTAAAGTCAATGCAGTTTCGCCACTTAATTGAGCGACTCGGAGAAGGTTTATCCTTCGCCACAGTTCAGATACTTTGTCGGTGATAGTCTTATTTTCACTTGTAAGCCGAACAATCTCGTCCCCCACAATTTGTAGCAATGCACTTCTGGCGGACTCAAAATCCTGGTATAGCCATGGATTGAAAGTGAGTACGACAAAGGAATGCTTTTCTTGATTTCTCTCTTCCACCAACGACTCTTCAACCGAAGAGCTCTCTAGGCGTGATGCAATCATTTTCACCAGAGAAGATTTGCCTGCTCCCCAGCCACCAGAGACTCCTATAGAAATAGGTTCCCCATTAGCCTGCTTCAGCAGGCTTGCACATGCGTCAGCAACAACACCAAAATTCAAATAATCGACAGTTGTCTCGTTATCATGCCACATAGTGAAAAATCCATTTAAAATTAATTTATATCAATAGAATATGAAAACTATTGGTTTCTGGTTCACAAATCCACTCTTGTGTAGGGCACTTGGCCTGTGGCCAGCAGATCAACGCAACGCCCTGCAAAGGCGTTTGGTATCGCAAGAGCAACAAAATTACGAGCACGGGTGAGGCCAACGTAGAGTACGCGCTTTGCCTCAGCATCTACTCGCGCTTCCCATGACTCAAAGAGTGCTTCAATTCTGTTTTCAGGGGCTCGATTCGCAGGGACTACGACGCACACTGCATCATACTCACGACCTTTAACTTCATGTATGTTGCCACATGAGAAACCGAGAGCAGCGGGCATTCGAAGATGCTTTGACCATTGCGCATTCGGAGGCTGTCGGAAGAAACGACGTATGCTTACCCCAGCAGGGAGTGGCAGATGCAGCTTCTCCAGTTCCGCATGAACAGAGGCTATCCAGGCAAGCCGCTCTTCATCAGAATCTCTGCACATTTTTGGAAGATTAATGAGAAAACTTAGGGCACATCTCCGATGAGCACGTCGGTCCATACCAAGACGTTCGATGGCTCTAATCAGATGCTCATCTGGTTGACGCATACCCATTAAATCCAGTAATAATATTTCGACTGACTGGACTACATTCTCCTTCGTTCTTGGGGTTGCGGCAGGCGACCAGAACTCTGACACTTTACGAGCCAGCGACTCAATTCGCGAGTTTCCGGTTGAATTACTGGAGGTGACGCCAGCGGCCCGCAACGCAACTTTGCCTGAGTGAGCCAAAATAATCGCCTTGGTTGACTCCAGTCCCAGTTCCGTAACCCGTCTAAGGAATGCCTGACCAATAATTTCCGTTGGTCCCCGGCCACCATAGGTAAGAAGTAAAATTGGATAGTCAACATTCGCACTTTCACCAAGCGACCGATCAACCTGACCTTCTCGCCTTAGGGTGGCTGCTAACTGGCAAATTGCGGGACTACTACGAAAATTCCCCGTCAAGCCCTTATGCGACTCAATAGGGTATGTATCCTTAAATGTCTGTATTCCTTGAGGATTACCATTACGAAATTCGTAGATTGCTTGGTCAGGATCACAAACGAACGTAACATTTACCCCATGTGCTCTGAGCCATGTCAGTATTTGCAGATCGAGTGGATTGCAATCTTGCCCTTCATCAACCATAACCTCTTGAAAACGTGATGCCAATGCGCGAGCAAGTGGCTCACTAATTACATTATCTCTAATCAACCGCAATGTTTGAGCACGTGCGTCCCCTGCACTCATATAGCCAGCTTGTAACAAAGATCGTCGCCGATTTGCTGCTGCTTGTTGATATCGAATCTGATGTTGACGTACATGATTTTGCAAACCTGCATGTCCGATCCTATCAGGATCAATAATATTGGTTTCTGGATCAAACAAATCTAGGCTTACCGATTCACCTCGAAAGGCAAATTGACCTAATAAACGAATTTCTACACCAAGGGTATCCCAACTATCTAGGATAATCGGCCGAGTTTGGCTCGATACTGCACAACTTGGCAGTATAACGAAATGCCTGACGAAAGCATCAAGTGTTCCCATGAAACTAGGATATTTCAAAAGCGTATCGAGCCCAGCAGCCTGGCATCGTTCGCGGAACTCGTCTACCGCGGAGTTTGTAAATGAAAGTATCGCTATGCCCTGACGAGAAGGCAACTTAGCAGCGATCCTCGCTAGCCGAGCAATGATAGTCCGCGTTTTTCCAGCTCCAGGACAAGCATTAACGAAGGCTCCGCCAATGTGAGAAGCAAATGTCTCTTGCTCTGGGGTTAGATTGTGGATGCCAGTCATATACGTGAAGCTCCACGAATTGCGTCAATGAGATAAGGCGGAACAACAAATGGTTCACCTGCCTCAATGCGCGAAGCTATAGCTTGTGCCAAATCGCCTTTACGAGTTTTTTTCGCCCCAATTAATTTAAGAAATGCATTGGGACGATCTTGTTCTGGAATGCTCTCTATCTGCGCTTCCCAGTCTCTACGTGAATTACGATGCAAACGAAGAAACACGCCTTTAAGGAAACTTTCATTTCCAGCGACAAAAATTTCGTGCTCCAATGTATGCTGATTGGTTAGAACGATCAGACTATCTGGAGCTCCATGCGTTGCAGCCAGATTTTCCAGATCAACTTTCCTATTTCCTAACACGGTTGGGTCCGCATCAGTGATCACTATCAGCCGATCAGCAATACGTGCATCACCATATGGCCGTAGCAGTACCTCTACATATGGACGGAAGTCCACACCTTCGATAGGCACAATTACAGCCCCCTTGAACTTAAGCCACCCATCTAAATCATCTGCTAGCACAAGCTTTTGTGCTAACACGGGCAACAATAGTGCTTCCGCGATCCCTTCCACCAAGATAGCTCTGTTACCAAACAGCAAAGCGGAACGAGTCACGTCAAGATATCGGCTAATTTTATCTAATGTCTTTGGCTTTAGCCCTATTTCGGCAATGGGCACACTAACTGATTCTGAAATGGCTATTCCGTCTTGTTCACGATGCCGCGAACGCATGACCACTAGGTGACGTGGAGAAACCCATGCTGTCAAGTTGGGGGAATGGGTTGTCACAACAATTTGGATGCGACCTTCAGGCTTTCCTGGCTCAATGATACGTGATGCTGATTGGCGCGCTTGATCCAAGAGGAACTCAAGCACAAGTACCTGTAATTGCGGATGCAAATGCGCTTCGGGTTCTTCAACAAGGAAAATCGTGAGGTCTGCCTCTTTGGCCTTAGTCAGCTCTACAACAACAGTGGCCATGTAGAGTAAATTTGAGTACCCCAGACCAGAAGATCGAATATCTTCGGGTATCAAACCTGTATCGGCCATTCGAAATCTCAAATCACGAGCTACATCGAGTAAGGTTTCGCTACCAAAATCCAATGCTGCTATCTGCGGACGTACTCCATTAGTGAGTAGTCCGAGAGCAGCACTGATATCCGTATTGATTGTAGTTAAGATCTCAGGCCGATTATCCGCACGCCTGACACCAGCGAGGAAATCCTGCTCCCGTTCTTTTGGCAAGAAATTACGCAGCAATGCCATCACTCTAGTGCCGCTGCTAGTACCCAGCATCTGATGTGCGTCCCTTAAAGGAGGGAGATAAACGTGTCTGATCAACTCAGAAGAACCAAGCTCTGGTCCATTAGTGTCGAAACGTCCAGCCCATACGGTAGTCTTACCACGGGGAGCATGTTCAGAACGCGATTCATATCGATAGCCGAAGGTAGCCTCGCTCTTGGTAGGGTCGGGAACTGCAGATATCAATAGACCTTTGAGAGTATCGCTTAGACCTTGGAAAGCCCCTTCGATTTGAAAACTTGGGACTGTCGAATAGCGTCGTACATCCTCATCCTCTGGATATCGTTCGCGGCGTCCACTCAACGGTAAAGTAAGCAATCTGATTGCGTCTACGACATTGGATTTTCCACCATTATTTTCACCAACCAATACAGTTAAATCTGGGCAAAAACTAACAGATACATCATTACAAGACCGAAATCGCAAAATGTTTAGTCTGTCTAAATACATAAATATCCTTTTATTTAAAAATATTATATTTTCCAACAAGACCACATTGAGTGTTTTATCCAAATCAAATTACCACTAACAGTAAATAGCTATTTACTCTGTTACGAATATCTATAAATTTAGTTAGCTTACTAGAATATAATATTTCCAAAATTACCGATTAATTACTCCATAATTTTAATAATATCAAAATGTTCCTTAATCCAATGTGCTAAAGGTATCATTTCCCGTTATTTTCAATTAAAAGCTAATTTAGCTCCTGTATAATAGCAGACTATAGATAAATATATTAATTCTGTACTAATCCGATAGGATATACAGCCTATAAATTGGCTTACCTAGTTAGCTGATGCCATTAATAAGCAATAAAATCGATTAAAATTCATACTTTTCCCCCTGCTATACCAGCTAATTTGTTGACATTAAGAAAGTGGCTAGGGAAACTAACAGTTAATATAGTAATAGTAAGTGAAATAATGAAACGACAACTGATACTACTAGTTTTATTAAGCATCTCTATATTCAAGGTTGGAGACATACAGGCTCATACACCAGAACAAGTCGTAATTGCTTTTCAGTACGATTACAAAATCTGGAACGACCAAAGCTTTCAGCAAAGCCAAAGTCGTGAAACTAAAGATACTACTTTACTGGCACAAAAAAGTTGGAATGAACTTTTAAAAAAATACACAAAACCAGGTTTTGAGGGAGAGCCTATTGCTTTTGGATCTGAATCATCTCATGATCCTGAACAAGAAAAAATTATAGCTACAGAAATTACCGAAAATATTGCCACTGTTACGACCAAAGTAACACAGTTATATTATTCCCCGATTTATGAATATCATTTAGTTAAGCAAAACAATAGCTGGTATCTGTCTCAAATCTTTTTAGTTGATGAAGGTGGCAAATATCCTAGTTTGTAATGAATTAGAACTAAATGAGTATCATAATCTACAATCAAACATGTATGCTCATGATACAAGACAACCTACAAAATTTTATTGGTCGTTTCACCAATCAATCGAGTTAGAATAACAATCTATTTTTTAGCCCACATTACAAAAAACAGTAAAATAAACTTTAGGCCCAACAATAGGCCCAAATCAAAAGTTGAATTGGATTTTATTAATTTAAAATCAATGCACTACAAACTTAATTCAGACTCCGCCAGCGATGAAAGAGTTGGACTGTAATGGTGCTATTTAGTAGCACTCCGTCATGGGGTGTCTGGGGTCGTAGGTTCAAATCCTATCATGCCGACCAAAATTCCATAATAAAACCAATAAATTAAGGTTTTTATACCTACAAATTGCTTGGTGTAAAACTGGTGTAACTTTAGTGTGAAACCTCGCCATAAAAAATTACTATTTCCCATTGCATAAGCTGGCTTAAGGATGTTAATCAAACTAAATATATAGAATATTTTGATAAGTGATCAAAGTGCACCAACTGCTTGAGCTGACACATTCATTTTAATTACAGCAATATTGACAAGAAGCGGGCGCAGCGTGTTAGTCAAAGATTGCATGCTCATGCCTTCTATGCTCGATGCCCAGCTCCTTTTCTTATCTGCATGACCCACCAAGGGTAGAACTAGAAACCAACTGCAGATTTCTTCAATACTAAAACCACAGCTTTGCAGTAATTACGCAGTCTCTGAATTCATTGTGACATTCTGAAATGATAAATCTGCGTCGAGTATCATGACTTTTCCTGCATTTTTAGAGCCTGAAAAAGTCATTAGATGATTTCACAAGCATTCGCACTGATAGGATTTTAACGCGGTTTTGAAAGTCAATAGACCACTTTGTTTGCAATCCATTTTCAAAGACCTTCCTAGCAGCTTCATCCCTGGATAACGCTGTCCCTATCTCGTCTTTACCAATCTAGATGGGGAGCATGCTACAAACTACATCCATACCAAATCCTCTGATATGTATTAGAACAAGCAAAATACGACGAGTATAGCAGCCCGCTATACTGAATTATTATGCATAATCACAAAAAGATTATCATTTTGGAAATATTTCAAATTATTCTCTTACATAAAATTACGATATAATTCAATACATCCAACATATTAAGGGTTAATTTGTTTTTTCCTGACTGTTAGTTATTCCGCATAACTACACATGCCACTCTGACCAAATATAACAGCAAGTCTTATGTTTATTTCGGGTATAAAAACCTCGCATTGCGAGGCTTTAATTTACTCTGATAAGAGAAAGCACTTTCGTGATAGTTATTCTATTTGAACATCACGAGTCATTAATATCGATAATTATTTGGTGAGTAGATATATCTAAACAGTTAATTCGGCTTACGGCATTATTGTATAATTCTTTATAAGCCTTGCAAAAATATCCTCATGGTTATGACCTACAAATTATATTTTTTCACTTTTTAATTTTATTCATTAGAGTTGCTAAGAACAGGAGTTCCTGACTCTTTCTTTAAACAAAACATTAATTTTTGCTTATTTTGATCAAATGTATAAATAGCTACCAATGGAATAGCCATAATAATCATTCCTGATAATACATTCCCTATTTGAGTATGAAATTTGTTTAATAATGGAACACCACTTATTGCAGTGGTAATAACTCGCTGTACATAAACACCTGCAATAGCAGAGGCCGTACCAAACATTATCACTTTAAGATGATCTAGTTTCCCTTCTTCATTACTGCACAAGATACGAACACTTCGGACAACACTTAGAGTACTTTCCCTAATAATGGCATACACAAAAGCAGGCATTTTCACAAATAAAGAAATTATAATTTGAGGTATTACACTCAAAGCACCCGACACACCTGACTCTATCCCTAAATCTCGAGCTCTTGCCCATATTTGTCGTTCTTCAAATCGCTGATTTAAACGAGTATATATACGATCTTTTTTATATTGAAGATCTTTAATCAACCCTTTTTCAGTCATTAGTTTAAAGTTTTTAATTTCATCCATAAATATATCAATCGTTTCAACAATGATAAGACCAACAATTTGTTGTAAAGCCACCCCTACCCCACTTTTAACAACCGTTGATGCAACTTCTATTCCTGCATTTATTTTTGCTTCACGAACCGCTTCTTTACTACGTTCGTAAGCTTCCTCTAAATCACGCTTATCCAAAACCCGTTTTTCACCTGTACTTCTAATTGTAATAACAACTTTATCCTCATGCGGTTGAATATCATCTTTAAACTTATCAATCCATTCCCAGATATCTCGGTCACTTTTTTGACAGTTCGTTTTTTTGTCAGCATAAACAAGATTACGAGGATCATTCATCACTTCCCCTAGCTCTTGGTTAGTTAAACCAATTTTTAGCAATACATCACTAAAGAGCTCTTTACGAGAGGTTACATGTTCAACGTCGATATTACCTTTTTGCTTGGTTAGCGGGTCATCTCGGTTATATCCATTTACAACTATAATTCCCTCTTCTTTAATTTCACTTTTCATGCGGGCGTAATTTTCATGTTTAGAACCTATGATGCCCTGGTTATCTTTGTCTGTTCTAAACTCTTTCCAATCAACACTTAGCTTGTCGTACTTTAAAGCACTGCGTTCATCCTGATTATTTAGAATAGGCCCCAACATAAAAGCTGCTATTGTTCTACGTAGTGCTTCATCTCGGCATTGTTCAAATATTTGGTCAGCGGTTGATACCGGAGTTGGTAAACTAGAGCGTATTTCTTGAACGACTTCTAATGTTGTTTTATCTACTTCCAAGGTACGTTKGAAGTAGTTTGTTACACTATCAATACCACTAGTAGCAAACTCACTGGCTTTCTCAAAATTATTGGAATAATCAAAATTCTGAATAGCATCTACAGTATCCCCAGCAAATTTTTTTGCTGAGTCTGTTGCTTGAGCACCCACATCTATGGCCTTTGCACTCCATTCTTTACTTGTCTCAACGGTTGTGCTGCATAAATTACTTGTAGTATCTTTTAGGGAACCTGTTACATCTGTAATTTTACTCTTTACACTTTCAACTTTGTCTACTAAATTTCCAATTGAAAATTTATTCTTTAAGAAGGCCATATTCACTCCATTGATAGGATTTATAATCTGTTTTATACAATCCTATCATAATGAATTCTGAGAAGGCATATGACCTAATTTTATTTAAGTTACTAAATGTTTAAATATTGACTTACTTCTCTAATTAATACTAGTTAATTATAAAAACTAAGTAACCAACACTATCAAATCTGACTTGTTCTAAAGTTTCGATAACCAGTATTGAATCCCTTAGTATTCACTTTAACCAAGTACGTTATTCGAGATAAGAAATTAAGATGATTGAAACTTCAAGCTTGAGCATCATACCTATCAAATCTAAATGAGTGGTTTTCATTAAATTCAACCAGTGGTAAATAATAAGGAAACTCACATCCCAATGCACTACACCATGCTTTCTGAATTCGCTGTCATTTATCGAACCATATTTATTCCAATGGTACCTATAGCATAATAGAAAACGATCAAAGCTTTTTTACTATAAATAATTTTACGAGTTACCCTCTCTAGAGATAGGTAATGACTTTTTATTTTAAAGTAACCTATTATGCTAATAGCAAAAGAAAAGTAATAAGCAATATAAGATATCACTTTATAATATCTCTATTATAATTAGTCATTTGGCATCATCTATTCCGTATATCGTTACAATTATCTCCTTTGATACTTTACTCTACTTGAATACTATCATGAGATAGTGAGCCATACTTTCCGAAAATTTAAATTGTAAAATATAGAGGATATACATCATGAAAAAAATTATGACATTGGCTTTATGTTTCGCTCTTTTTTCTCCATCCATGTTTGCAAATGATAAAAATCATCAAACTACAGCGGAGGAAAGTGTAAACAAAGAACTTAAAACAGAAAAAAAACAACATCAAAAAAATAGGGATCATAAAAAATCCCAAAAGGATGCTGACCATAAAAAAAGAGAAAAGAACGAAAACAAAGAACCCCCTAAAAACGATAACAAAACTCAACCTGAAAAATCAGAGCCAAACTTAATTGATACAATATTGACCCGTTAATAGATTTAAGCTGTAGAATCTATCAATAAAATTATGTTTAATATAAAGCCCTCATTCGCCCTTCAATTGATTTATCACTATCAATTAGGGCTTTTTTATTCCCACTTATAGTCGTTATTCTCCCTATATTCCATCAACAAGAGGATAATGTACCAAACAGTAAATAGAAAATTTCACTGCTGCTCTAAAATAAAATTCTATTGAATATTTTGTGGTGCATTAATAAATTCGCTCTTGCCATATACAAAATTTAAAATAACACTAAAAAAGGGATTTTAAATTATGCTAAATATTTTCCTAACGCTAAAAAATTAATGCTTTCTAACGTTAATAATCACTAAAAAAGAGTGATTGGTTATTTAGAGGAATATTCAGTTATTTGAGAAACTCGAAATTTATCACCGTCAACGATTGGCGGTTATAAACAATGTAAAAGTGCCTTGTCTGATTTGCACTAATTACATGTTTCATCACTAGCAACTGCCATTATTAAAAATTGGATACAAAAGCAAACAGCAGTATTAAAAACGATACGTAATCAACCTTCTTTCTGACTTAGTTCGTTGAATAAAGCCATTACTGGTAGACTTGATATACCTTTGCCACAAGACATATCAGCCAAAGAGCTAACCTGTTTTGTCTAGCTGGACAAAGGGAACATAAAGCATTTGAGATGCTATTTTAATAAAAGCCCCATCAACCACTATCGCTTTATTAGACTGTGGATACTGAATTTCCTGAGCTTCATTGGCAAATTCCTGAGGCGACTTATCTTGCTTGGATAGATCTTAATTCTCTCAATATTGATGATAATGAACTCCAATATCGTTTAGTACATCAAGAAAAAGTCGCTATTATGCCAGGAACAACCTACGGGATTGAAAATAAAGGATTTGTTCGCATGAATGTTGGATGCTCTCGTCAAAAATTAGAGGATGGCATGAATAGATTAATATATGCATTAAAATCTTTTAAAGCGCCTAAGTAAATATTGAATTAATGATTTCCAAAATCTAAATAAGCGCTATTTATTAATCTAATTTCTCTTAGTTTTTTTATCATAACTAAGGTATTTTTCCCCAAACAGCATTTAACACCGTTTCGACAGTTAAGTTTGATGTTAATATTCAAAATGTATATACCATATTTATTCCACCTTGAGGTTGTATTTTCCAATCTTTCTCAGTTTCTCCCCAAACTTGATTGGAGTATTTTAACTGAGCAAATACAGATAAAGATAATGATTGGTTATATTGATAGTTTAAATTTAACTGTGGGAGTGAAAATAATGTATATGTTTTTTTATAATTACCTTCCATAGTAGTAGGTGTTAACCATTCATACATTTGATTTCCAGCAATAAATGGATCCCAAGCAGCATTTTTATTTGATGAAATATAAGGGTCTAGCCCTCCAATAAAATTAAACGATAATGTTGTATCCTGATTAAATTGATAAATTGTATTAGAATAGTTTAGCCATGCTAACACCATAAAATAATTGGCATTTTTATAGGATTGATTATTATTACTTATTAACATATCACCATCATACCATTCTCTAAAGGCATAAGCATTCAATGTAATAGAAAAGTTCTCTGGTAATTCCCAGTTAGTTAATAAACCAAATATTCCCGAGTTAACATGTCCAGATGGACCTTGGGTATTCCAGCCATAAACATACATAGGAGATATTGAAAACTGAGATGCTTTAATATATTCAGATGGAGGGATATATTCTGAAAAATCAAACTCTGTTTGTAGTAAGGTATAGGTTTGATTAGTTCCATTAAAACTATCCTCATTTTCTATCATCACTGATGATAACCATGTTATTTTTGAATTATCTATAGTGCCATGATTATAATTAATTGTACCTTTAGGAGCACTAAAACTGTTATCTTGTTGTCTTTCTGAACCATTATAATGATACATATTCCATGTTCTATCCCATTGAATAGCAACATTCCATTTAGGTAAAAAGTTATAATTAAATAATAGGGATGGATGAGAAGTTGCCGTTTTATAGTTACCAGCATTACCGTAAAATGTTTGTGTTAACCCAATAGAGCCATTAGGTTCAAATTCATTTGTTTCAGCAATAGCATAGTATGGTAAAAATATACAAATAATAAAATTCATTACCTTTGTTAATGGTCGCATAAGTAATTATCCTATCGTGATTTAGAATAAAGGCCATTATAAAAATGACCTTTTATAGTTAAAGAGAGATCGTACCTAGAAACAGTAAATAAATAATAAGTAAATCTATTAATAACAATAGTGCTAAGATAATCAGTTCAAATCTTTTAAATAAAGGTAAATTGTCTTTTTTTTCTTTTCTAGACCAAATAAATATAGGCAATCCAATTGTTAATAAAATAGGTATCAGAGCAACATATTGAATTTGACTAGCATAAAGAATAAAAATACAGAATATTGCACCGATGATCCCACTTAATAATGCAACGAAATAACCTTTTTTAGAATATTTAAAAAACTCTTTGTTTAAGCATATCTTAGTCATATAAAGCGTTGTTGTGATATAAGCAGGTACAACCATTAATGCACTAATATTGTACATTGTGTTCCAAGCATTACTCGAAAAATACACTAATAGCATAGCTGCTTGCATAACAGCACTGCTTACCCAAAGTGAAACTGTCGCGGCTTGTTTTTTGTTTGTACGAGCAAATGCTTGTGGAAAAGCCCCTTTTTGGCCTGCAACCATCGGGATTTCAGCACAAAGCATAGTCCAAGCTAACCAGCCAGCTAAAACGGAGATAATGAGCCCAATATTCATTATCCAATCCCCCCAAGAACCAACTACTTTGCCTAATACTCCAGCGGTAGATGGATTACTCACTTGGGAAAGTTCAGCTTGTGTCATCGTACCAAAAGGTAAAATAGACATTAACATATAGATAATTAAAGCGACTAAGAAACCAAGTAATGTCGCTTTACCAACATCTTTTTTATTTTTGCTCTCCCAGAAAGCACAACTGCACCCTCAACACCAATGAATGCCCATAATGTCACGGTCATTGGTGCAAATATTTGAGATGTTAAAGATACAGGTTCTAGATGCTGATTGACTTCAGTGACAATTTGTGGCGCAGTTCCCCAAAAATTATCCAGCAGTTGTGAATAATCAATTAATACTCCTAATATAATAACAAACAAAATAAGTGGAACTAACTTAGCGATTGTTCCTAGAGTATTAACAAATCCAGCCACTTTAGTGCCCGATAAAACAAGAAAGTTATACCCCCATATTAAAATAGAGCCACAAATAATAGAGTTCAAATTATTCCCATCAGTAAAAACACCTGGGAAAAATTGGTCAAAAGCATCCATCAGAATAACTGCAAAGGCAACATTACCAAAAGCAGTCATTAGCCAATATCCCCAAGCAACATTAAAACCTACAAAAGAACCGAATCCTTCTTGGGCATACATATAAACACCCGCTTGTAGATCTGGGCGAATATCCGATAAGATCCTGAAAGAATTTGCAATAAAATAAACACCTACGCCAGCAATAATCCAAGCAATAATTATTGGGCCTATTGCTGAGGTTTGAGCTGTATTTTGCGGTAAGCTAAAAACACCGCCTCCTAACATAGAACCAACAACAATTGCGATTAAAGCAATTAAACCAAGTTTACTTTCACCAGTGCTAGTTGTTGTAGCACTTGAGGATGAAGACTGATTCGCCATAAAAAGTTCCTTTCAAATCGCCGGGTTGCCCGACCAAAAGGTCGGGCTTTCAAATAAACGGGGAGATTATTGACGACCTTTTTTTATCGTCGTAGAGACCTTCCGCTTAAACTTAACGTGTTGAGGAAGTTTTTCTGGCTCTCGCTCTTCTTCAATAATTGCTCTTACCCAGAAATCGCCATTCTCATCAACATTGATGCCTTGAATTTCATGTTCAAACCCAGGGTAGTGCTTATCAAAATCTTGAAGTGCTCTTAAATAACCAATAATTCCCTTATTATCAGCAGGTAAACGTTCCCCAGGCATTAGAACAGGGATCCCTGGAGGATAAGGAACTAACATGCTTGCCGCGATACGTCCTGAAAAATCGTCTAAACGGATATGTTCTGTTTTATAACGTACTACTTTTTGATAGGCTTCTGCCGGAGTCATCACAGGTTGTGGGTCTGCATTCACTGCATCATTTATATGCTTCATTAAATCAAGCGAATACATCTTTTCATGCATTTCTTGGCAAAGTTGTTTCAATGTTATTTTGTCGTAAAGTGGGGAATGAGCTGCCAATGAAGGGATCGCATCCACTGCTAATGCCTCTGAATCATAAAGCTTTTTAAATGCGAGTAAGCTCTCAAGTAAGGTTCCCCATTTCCCTTTCGTGATACCAACAGAAAATAATATTAATAGGGTATAATCACCTGTACGGGCAATTTCAATACGACGATCATCCAAGAATTTCGTCATAATATAGCCAGGTATTCCTTGCTTTTGATATTGACCTCTCGCCGATATCCCAGGGCATGTAATCGTTACCTTAACAGGGTCAAGCATGCTGTCGGTATCCGCTAAATCTTCATCGGAAAAACCATGCCAATCATCTCCCGCACGTAACGCCCAGCATGAAGGATCGGTACTCAGTAATTCAGAAGGCGCATCTTCAAAACAATAAACATCCCCATTGATTGAATTTTGTACCGTAGTTGGTTGAAGTACATCAAAGAACCAAGGTAGGGTTTGTTGTTGCTCTTTTAATTGACGTTTAACTGAAACCACTGCTTTACGAAATGCAATTGCTTCATCTAAAGATTCTTGCACTAAGGACAGACCCGATTGCCCTTGCATCATACTAACTGCGACATCAATAGAGGCAATAATCGGATAATATGGTGAAGTTGTACCATGCATCATAAAAGCATCATTAAAATCATCGAAATTTAACGGTGCTCTTTCACTTTTTTTAACATGGATCATCGAAGCCATTGAGAGGGATGGCAGCATTTTATGGGTGGATTGAACAGCAAAAATTGTTGGTCTATTAGGCGTATCCTTTGCATCCATTGCAAATCTATTTTTATATAATGGATGAAAACAAGCATAAGCATACCACGCCTCATCAAAATGAAGCCTTGGCGCACTTTCACTGAGATGCGAAATAACATCGTGTACATTGTAGCAAAAACCATCATATGTACAGTTAGTAATAACGGCATAAGATGCCTGAGAACTCATAGCCTTTTGTGATAACGAACTTTGCGATATGAGTGTATCTATATGATGCTTTTTTAAACGTTTTGTTGGAATTGGGCCAATTAATCCATAACCATTACGTGTTGGCTTTAAATAAACGGGACGTGCCTGAGAGAGTGTTAATCCATGATTTAATGATTTATGACAATTTCGATCAACAATCGCAATTTCATCTGCTGCACAAGCACCCTGAGCAACAATTCGGTTAGAACCAGAAGAGCCTGAGACACCATAAAATGTCCAATCCGCACCAAAAAGTTCAGCGGCAATATCCTCAGATTGTTTAGATGGGCCTGCATGAATTAGATAATCACCCATTTCTGCGGTAGAAACACCAATATCGGCACGCATCATATTTTCACCGAAGAAATGAAAAAAATCGACACCAACAGGATGTTTTAAATAGGCCATTCCACCCATATGGCCGGGACAGTCCCAATAATAATCACCATCTTCTGTAAAATTTTTGAGTGTCTTAAAATAAGGCGGTAAAAGATTTTCTGCATATCGATGAATTAATGTATAAATTCGATTAGCCGTAAATGTCGGAGTTTCTGAATAGAGATAAATATATTCACTCACTTCTTTTAAAATATCTAAAGATACATTATCAGTAATATCTTTTTCTGATAATAGTAAAATAGGTGTCTTAGCGTTTCTTTTTCGAAAGGTATTAATAAATAAAATACACTGTTCATTCATTTTTGGATTATTAGCATCCCAATAGATACCAACAGCACTATATTTAGGATATTCATGAACTAATAAGTTTCCATCATAAATGCTATTAACAATGTGAACTTTAAATCCTCTTTCGATTACAGCATTACCTATTTCTTCAAGAGATTCTTTAGCAGGATGCTGTTTATCTAAATTCTGGGACGATATCAATAAAACATTATGATTAAATATCATATGACCTCTCATCGTGTCATCAAGATTAGTGAGTGAATTAATTTAGTATGTTATTAACCTTATAATTGAATTGTGTTATTTAAAACCAAAGTGAAAATAATTAAATCAATGATAATTAAAAAATATAAAAGGTATTTTTCATATTTAGAAAAAATGATATTGCTATCCTTTTGCTGAACTCGAGATAAAATGAATAGTGGTAATCCTATTGTTAATAGAATAGGTACCATTAATAAATATTTAATCTCACTTGCGTAAAACATGAATATACAAAAAGAAATACCTATCAAACTTGTAATGAAAGCATTTGTTGATGCTCCATTCTCGTATTGTTTAATTTCTCCTGTTATACAAATTTTTAGTAAGTATGCTGTTGACATGAGGTAAGCAGGTAAAACAGTCAGCGCGGAAATATTTAACATTGCTAGCCACGCATGATTTGAAAAATACACTAATATAATAATCAGTTGCATAAAACCGCTGCTTATCCATAAAGAGACTGAAGCCGCTCCATTTTTATTTTTTTGGCAAATTCTTTTGGAAACGTTTGATTTTCAGCAGCGACCATCGGTATTTCAGCACAAATCATCGTCCATGCTAGCCAACTGGTTAAAACCGAAACTAAAACACCAATATTAATTAAATACTCCCCCCAATCACCCGTTAATATTTTTAAAATACCGGCTGTTGAAGGGGTTGGAATAGTACTTAATTCTTTTTGTGATAGAACACCAAATGGCAAAATTGAAACCAAAAGACAAATAACAAGTGACACAATAAAACCAATAAAAGTTGCTTTACCGACATCTTTTTTATTTCTTGCCCGACCTGATAATGCGACGGCGCCTTCAACACCAATAAAACACCATAAAGCGACATTAAGTGGTGAGAATATTTGCGTAGTTATTGGTCCTAAATTTTGACTTGGCAGTACTGAGCTATGCCCCCAAATGTTAGTCATTAGCTGTGAATAACTTAAATAGTATATAACAACAATTACAAAAATAACTAATGGGATCATCTTTGCAAAAGTACCAATAATATTAATTGCGCCAGCAAGACGAGTACCTGATAATACTAAAAAATTAAATCCCCACACTAAAATTGATGCGCCAATAATAGATGGGATATTATTTCCACCTGAAAAGTCACCAGGAATAAAATAATTCAGTGTATCCATGACCATAATAGCAAATGCAACGTTACTAAAAATAGTCATTAACCAATAGCCCCAAGCGACAATAAAAGCAATAAAAGGACCAAAGCCTTCTCTCGCATACATATAAATACCTGCTTGTAAATCAGGTCTTATATTGGATAAGATGATAAACGTTCTTGATACAAAGAACATACCAAAACCACAAATTAACCAAGCAATAGTCACAGAACCTACAGCCGAATTATCGGCCATATTTTGAGGTAAACCATCAACACCACTGCCAATCATTGAACTGATAACAATCGCGGTTAATGCTAATAATCCAACCCCCTGTTTTTTACTTGACGTTATTTTAGGTTTCATTAATATACCTATCTTATTGAGATGGGTTATTTTCCTATTATCTAAATAAGAATAATATTGAATAATAATTCAAATTAATTTACATTAAGAATAATGCAAATTTATTGATATAAATTAAGTTAACTATATTAAGTCAAATTTAATACTTATATTTCACTTTTAAAATCATCTCTATTTTATTTTCATTCATTAACTGATAATACCATTTATATATTTAGCCATAGATAATCTAAATTAAATATACAACACTTCATTAAAGTAATTATATATTAATTTATATGGCGGCATTGATAATTGAACGAAGACAATCTCATGTATTTTTGAAAGATTAAAAAATTATTTAATTTTAATTATTATTTTTATAATTTATGATAATTTTAAGCCAAATCTTAATCTATTAAATATTATGTTAATTTTAAAATTATTGAACTTTAGCGTAGATTGTAAACAACACTACAAACAATACTGACAGAAACTAGGCTATATTTTATTAAAGACTAGATAATAAGATGATTTATTATCGAGATCTGAGGATTGAATACATGACCTGAAAAAGAAACTTAAATCTCGATGATTAATATTCGACCATTGTGAAATATTAACATATTTCCAATATATGCTCATTCTGAGAATGATAAAGATAATTAATGCCAATATCTTAATATCGACATTAATTTCTAAGAAAATAGACAGTTAAGTCTTGTTATCAATTAATCATAGGTAAAAGTCACACCAATCACGGACTGCACTTTTCCAGCGGTAACTTGCCCTTTTGTTCGGGCATAACGTGCACTCAAGTCCAAATTTATAGCTGAAGTTCCCACTTTTCCTAATTGTACATTTTGATTTGCTGAAATAGGGTTTCCATTGCGAACGAGCGGGATCCCGACACCTTTTGCAGCATTAACGCCAGAAAACATATTTGCAAATATTGAAGTGCTGGTATCCGTTGTACCTGTCAGGTAATAAGAGATGTTTTGACTTCTCGTGCAATAAATTGAGAGTGATAACGACGCACTTGCCTGATATTCTGGCAAGTTAACAACCACATTACGTGATGAAACACCACAACCACCAATAGGAACAACTACATTATTGTTGGCATATAATTTCCATGTAAATGTTGCTGTAGACATATCCCCGCCACCATTAATATTAGTACCGGCTTGGTACATTACCAATGTAGCAAAATGAGTTCCTTTATTGATAACGACACCACCCGCTGTTGAAATAGGTGTGAGATAAATCTGAGCGCTCCACGCCGTATAATTTCCTAAAGGGAAGCTTTTTTGATGAGTTGGTGAATTTAATGGGAATGGGTAGCTTGCGCCATAATACCTTATTGACCCATTAAATTTTGCAAGTAAACCACTAAAAGCGGAACCATTAACCATATTGACCATGTCTCGACAAACGCTAGCATTATCATTTTTACAGAAGATTGATTTCGATAAATTAATAACAAATTTGCTGGTCGGTAATAAAATTTGATGCGACTGATTATGGCTAATTGCAGTGTATTTTCATTCTGCTTCGATTTATCCATAGCCAGTATCGCTTTGACATTTAACCAAAAATGCTTTCTCTTTCTTGAGGTAATTGATCATTCGTGGCATCAATAATTCGTAATGTATTCTCTTTTTTACCCTGCATAGAAAATAAGGGTGGAGTAATTACAAATTGGTTATCTTTCTGCCCATTAGAATTTTCTAACCATGACTGAATGAGGAAAACCCCTTTTTCATCATTATTAGTCACCGCCAGCTGGATCTGTTTTTGTCCCGCAGGATAAATAACGCGTGTTGCCCCAAGTGAAACCGGCATATACCTGAGTCGATAAGCTTAAACATCTAATAGATTATTTTTTCTTAGCTATTTTTTATAACTTACAAATGCTTTTGTCATGTTTTTATTCTGAATATTATGTATTACTGAAGTTCATAGTCACAAGACAAATCCTTAGATTTTATTTTCTCCTCTTGCATAAATACGCTTATATTAAGTTGAAATATCCAAAATAACAGATTTACGTCTATGTCATTTTTAGTCTTAGCTACTATCTTTGCATTTATCATTACTTATGACTTGGCAGTTATGCCCTATTTTTTATCCTAATGTAATTATAGATGATGAGTTAACTTATCAATAACAAGCTGGTATTTATCCTATCTTGTCTTTCCTAAGTGGAGTATCAAAGTAATATGAATAAAGCTCAAGTTAGGGTTTTTTATAGGATATATCTTGTGATCTTCATCATTAAATCCAATCAATAGGTTTGTTCAATTTTTGTTCTCTTCACTTAAAAAATACGCAATTAACCTTGTTTAGTTATGCCTTTACCAACATTTCACACTTATTATTTTCACTATCATGAATTTAGTTCATGTTGTAATGAAATTAAGTCGCTTTCTCTTCGCCAATAGCTCTGGCATAAAATATGCAATGTTAACTTATTGACAACATAAAGACTGATAAATGAGAAAACGAGTCACTTTGGGAAATATCAACAGTAAACCCCGTTGTCAGACCAAAAATTAGGATACAAAACCATAATGAATAACGACTTTATATTTAAAATTAAAAGCAGTCTTTTTGATGAAAACTATAACCCATCTGAAAATACACGTATTACAACTAATTTTGCCAATTTGGCCAGAGGGGAGAATCGCCAAGAGAACTTGCGTAATACATTAAAAATGATCGATAACCGTTTCAATACGTTAGCATATTGGGATAATCCCAAAAGTGATCGCTATTCAATCAAGCTTGAAATTATTTCTGTAGAGATGAATATTGGGAATAATGCTAACGCGTTTCCTGTCATTGAAATATTAAAAACCAATATCATTGATAAGAAAACTAACCAATGCATTGAAGGCATTGTCGGGAATAACTTCTCCTCTTATGTGAGAGATTATGACTTTAGCGTTTTGCTATTAGATCATAATAAAGACCAACCAGAATTTTCTGTTCCTGATAATTTTGGTGTTTTACATGGCAATTTATTTAAATGTTTCATTGATTCAAATGAATATAATCAATACTTTGCTAAACCGCCTGTGATATGTTTAAGTATTTCAAACAAAGATACTTTTTATAGAACAGGAAATCAGCACCCAATATTAGGCATAGAATATCAACAAGATGGTACTTCTTTGACAGATCAATATTTCAAAAAAATGGGATTGCAAGTACGCTACTTTATGCCTCAACATAGTGTCGCACCTTTAGCTTTTTATTTTTCTGGTGATTTACTGAGTGATTACACTAATCTTGAGCTAATTAGCACCATCAGCACGATGGAAACGTTCCAGAAGATATATCGTCCTGAAATTTATAATGCGAACTCGGTTGCTGGACAATGCTATCAACCAAATTTAACGAACCAAGATTATTCATTCACTAAAATCGCTTATGACCGAGAAGAACGCAGCCGATTGGCTATTGAACAAGGGAAATTTACTGAAAAATATTTCATTAAACCCTACAAAAACATTCTTGAACATTGGTCAGCTAACTACGCTCTTTAATTAAAAAAATATAAGGTCATCTATTATGAGAATATTACTACCCACTTCAACTGCTGGCAGCTTACCAAAACCCTCTTGGCTAGCGCAGCCGGAAACTCTTTGGTCACCTTGGAAATTACAAAATGAAGAGTTAATCGAAGGAAAACGAGATGCGCTTCGTTTAGCTTTAGAAGATCAATTGCGTGCGAATATTGATATTGTCAGCGATGGCGAACAAACTCGTCAGCATTTTGTCACCACATTTATTGAGCACTTAAATGGCGTTGATTTCGAAAATCGCCAAATTGTGAAAATTCGCGATCGTTATAACGCAAGTGTACCAACAGTGGTTGGTGATGTTGCTCGCCAAAAACCTGTTTTTGTGGAAGATGCAAAATTTTTACGCCAGTTAACTGATAAGCCAATTAAATGGGCTTTACCTGGTCCAATGACGATGATAGATACGCTTTATGATGACCATTATAAAAGCCGCGAAAAATTGGCATGGGAATTTGCAAAAATCCTCAACCAAGAAGCAAAAGAGTTAGAAGCTGCGGGTGTTGACATTATTCAGTTTGATGAGCCTGCTTTTAATGTGTTTTTTGATGAAGTGAATGATTGGGGAGTTGCTGCTTTAGAAAGAGCAATTGAAGGACTTAAATGTGAAACTGCTGTACATATCTGTTATGGATACGGCATTAAAGCAAATACGGATTGGAAAAAGACGTTAGGATCAGAATGGCGACAATATGAAGAAGCCTTCCCGAAACTACAAACGTCTAATATCGATATTATTTCGCTTGAATGCCACAATTCACATGTTCCTATGGATTTGCTTGAACTGATCCGTGGTAAAAAAGTCATGGTTGGTGCTATTGATGTAGCAACGAATAATGTAGAAACCCCTGAAGAAGTTGCAAATACTTTACGCAAGGCATTACAGTTCGTTGATGCAGATAAACTATATCCTTCAACCAACTGCGGTATGGCGCCGTTATCGCGTGAAGTTGCAAGAGGCAAACTTAATGCTCTTAGTGCAGGTGCAGAAATCATTCGAAAAGAGTTATTAGCAAAATAATTACATCAGATCTTAGAGCAATTTAATCTGAGATTGATTTGAATAATTATTTAAAAGAATGAGGTTATAAATAATATTATTTATAACCTCATTACTAACATTAGGTATACTAAAATATATAATAATAGAAATGCTGTAAGCCCTATTAGGGATATTCTGACCAATATATTTTTAATTAGTTAACATAGTTTCAAAATGAAAAGTGAATTAATGCCAATGTCTTAATATCGACATTAATTCCTAAAAAAATAGACTGTTAAGTATTGTCATTAACTAATCATAAGTAAAAGTCACACCAATCACAGACTGCACTTTTCCAGCGGTAACTTGCCCTTTTGTACGGGCATAACGTGCACTTAATCCTAGATTCACTGACGATGTTCCTACCCGACCCAGTTGTACATTTTGATTCACTGGAATAGCACTACCGTTTCTAACCAATTGTATCCCGACACCTTCTGCTGCATTAACGCCCGAAAGTATATTTGCAAATATAGAACTACTTGTATCTGTTGTTCCTGTCAGATAATAAGAGATATTCTGATTTGATGCGCAATAAATAGATAAAGGAACAGGTTGCGCATTTCCAGGATATTCAGGTAATGTCACAACAACATTCCGCGAGGAAACATCACAACCTCCGATAGGAACAACCACATTATTATTGGCGTATAAATGCCATGTAAAAGTTACTGTATGCACATTCCCACCACCAATAATATCGGAACCGACTTGATACATGACGAGTGTTGCAAAGCGTGCTCCTTTATTTAAAACAACGCCGCCAGCAGAAGAAATAGGGGTAAGATATAATTGGGTGTTCCACGGAGTATAATTCCCTGATGGAAAACTATGTTGATGCGTAGGCGACGTCAATGGAAATGGATAACTTGAACCATAATATCTTAGAGAGCCTCTAAAATTTGCTAAAACGCCACTATAAGCAGAGCCGCTCAACATGCTTACCATGTCCTTTCGTACTGCAGGAGTATCATTTCGGCAAGAAATAGATTGAGATAAATCCACAACTAAATTTTGTCCTACTTGTATATTTGGCTGAAGGTCAACATAAACATGTGCAGTACCAGCACCAGAAGCACTATTTAATGTATTTCCTGCTGAATCATGACAAGTAAATGCATATACATATGAAATACCAGCTAGATAAATAAATAAGTTAATACAAAGTAATTTAACAATTTTTTTATATTCATGGTTAACTCACTGATAAGTATAAGTAACATCAATTACAGCTTGTATGGTTCCCTGTGTTGCTCCACCTTTAACTGACAACGCTCTGACCCTTAAAGGAAAACTAATTGCCAATGTTGAATCATTGACCTGTAATTTTTGTTGAGCACCATTGTTCAAATTAGTCCCCCCACTATTCTGTAATTGCAATTGAATATTGCCTGCTGTCCCTTGATTTTTGTAATAACCTGTTGTATCCGCAGTACCTTTAAACGTCGCCGTGACCGCAGATGTGCCAATAGGACAATTGGTTAAATCTAATGCAATTGAATGCCATTCAGATGCAGAGCCCGCAGAAATTAAATTGAAGGTGTAGAGATCGCCTAAATCAACATTGGCATTTTTAGTCGCAACCGTGCAAGGTTTTGCCACCACGCTACCATTTACTGTAACCGTAACGTCAGCCGCATAAGTTGTGGCTATCTGAGAAAATAATAATCCCAAGATGGGTATTGTGATCCTCTTCCAATTGTTATCAGTCATGACATCCTCAACTTACTGAAATTCAAGAGTGAAAGTTGCTGTTGCTCGCACATGCCCTGCAACAACAGGCAGCTTAGATGCCATTAATCGCGCATAAAAGTGCAATGTATTACCTCGACCAGCAACCAATGGTGTCCAAACAATGCTGCTACTGTTTGCATTAAGTTCAAGTGGTGTTCTGCTTCCATCTAAAATTTGTATTCCCACCCCTGAAGCATTCGAATTGCCAGATTCTAACGCGAGTAATGCGTTATTATTTACATCTGCTATTCCCACAAATCCCACCTTAACTGCAATAACTGACTCGCCACATGGAGTAAGATCAATTTGAAAAGGAACAACTGCAGTTACTTCACCAACTGCATATAATTGCTTCACTGGATTATTTAATAGATCAACCACTTGACTCTGAGAACCAGGTGCAACCGCGCAAGTATTGTCTTTAACATTTCCTTTAATCGTAATCGTACTATCGGCTGCAAAAGCAGTTGAAGAGAACAACATTGACATCAGTAACGTCGCAGAAAAAATATTAAACTTATCAACCATTTTTACTCCTTAGAGGCACTCTGCACGATACTTACTGAGTATTTCCTGCTGGATTTGCTCTGGTAATTTATAGTTAACTCGGCATTGCGCGTCAGGGCTATCTCCCCAGCTAGCAACCAACTGCCCTGTTAGCGGCAATCCGGTTAAGTAAACCTGCCCGTCTTCACCGACAATGCTGCTGCTACTGTTATCTTTTGAGGAAACGACTGTGCCAAATGGAACTGGCTTACCTTGCTTCATTAAGGTCATTAGGACTTTTACACCGACTTTAGGGTGGAAATCTGCGCGTACAACTGCACCCTTAGTTGGAACGACACTCACGACGGTCTCTTCAAGATCAACATTATTAGCCAATGTATTTGTATCAAGGGCAACACGGTTTTCACGATAATCAGAGGCATAAGGTAAAACCGCATAGCCACGCCAATCTGTTGCGACACCTGTTTGGTTTTCAACTTTAACGTGTTCAGCGCCTGGTGCCTTAATCAAAACAACGGTATCATTCTCAATGTAATACCATTCGTGTGCGCTAAAACCCCACCACTTAAGCCGTAATACATCTGACGCAAATTATTGGTATAGCTGTACCCTACGTTGGCATTACCATATGTGCCGCGGTAATTAAGTGCAGTATAGCCAGTTGCAGAAGAGCGACTTTTCCCGCCACCTGCATAGCCTGTTTGAACGCTATAACTTAAATTATTATCATCTAATAATGTTCCGTATATTCCCGCAGTATTCGTCAGACGCCCTTTAAGATCATGGGATACGTTGTAACTTGCACTTGCATTACGCCATATCGATTGGCTATCCGATCGCATCCAATTGCTGAATGGAATGTTGACATTCAATGCCAACATTTGATCATTCTCATCCTGCCAGGCGTTTTTAGATAAGCTATAACTTAACCCCCAATTGATCCCTTCTATAAGTGTGTTTATTCCAACCTGTAATTGCTTATCTGATTTATTTGTATTCCAATAAGTTTCATGGCTACCGGTAATATATAAGGTTGATTGTTCACCTAATTGTTGAGACAGGCTTAATTGGATTTTTTCACGTTTGTTATAGGCTAAATTATAATAATCCGTAAATTTTGGTGTAACATGTATCACACCATCCTGCGTTGCAAGATTGTAGCCATCCATTCGTTTATAGGTGGTATCAGCAAATGAGTAATAACCCTTTGTTGAATAACGATAACCCGCTAGCTGAATAATTGTTCCGATCTCATTCAGTGACTTGTTATATAAGAAGCGAATTGATTGCCCTTGGTGGGTACTGTCATCTGGCAGTTTGGCATTTGCTTGAGTAATATCGACAGATAAAGCACCAAACACACCAATATTTTTACCAATACCTATGTTAAAAGATTGGTAACGATTCGTAAGCTGTGTTCCACCATATAGCGTCAAACCATATGACAAACCACGCATTACCGTACCTTGGAAAAAAGAGGGTTTTTCCTGTTGGCCATTTCCTGAACGATAATCACCAACTGTGGCTGAATATTGGGTATGCCCCTCACGCTGTAATAAAGGTACTGAAGAAAAAGGCACAGTAAAGTTTTGAACAGAACCATCAGCCTCTGTAATCGTGACATTTAGATCACCGCTGTTACCGGCTGAATATAAATCATCAATAACAAATGGTCCTGGTGGAAATGTATTACGATAAATTTCATAGCCATTTTGTTTAATTGAAACTTCAGCCGTTCCACGCGCAATACCCCGGATCACCGGCGCGAAGCCTCGTTCACTTTCTGGCAACATATTATCGTCAGAAGCCAATTGAATACCGCGGAAATTAAAACTGTCGAATATATCACCCGCCGTGTAACTATCACCTACAGTTAAGCGTGAACGTAATTCATTGATACCACGTTCTAAATAGGTGTTGATATGTTCCCAGCGTGTTTCACTATTGGCACTGCCTGTGCTGTGACTCCATGTAGAATTGTCGCGCAAACGCCACGGACCAAAGTTTAATCCGCTCTGTAAATTTAAATAAGTATAACTGCTATGTGTGCCATTTTGGTTACGAGCACGACTCCCCGTCAGACTGTAATTTAAAATTCCGGCAGTAATTCCCGAGTCCCAATATTCAGGAGGAATAAACCCCCTAGCTCTGTCTTTCATTAATGCTTGCGGTACAGTGATATATAGACGTTGTAATCCAACATCAAATTTTGCCGTTGAATCTTTAATTGATGTAGTTAAAGGTTGGCAAGTCCCTTTAAAGATCTTATCCGCGTCTGGGATTGATAATGTGTTCACCCCCATTTTCGCTAATTCTTCTAACGTAAAACAAGGTGATAACTCCGTCTTTCCTTTTTTATCAGCAATAAAATGGACATCTCTTGTCGATAAATAGTTGTCATTGAGATAAATATCGACTCGATAAGTACCCGCAGGAACTTCTTGGCCATTCTCAAATGCAGATAAATCAGCAACAGCAGAAGGATCATCAGCCAAAAAACGTGGGTTAAAATATAATTCTGCTTCAGCCCAAGTAGGATATAAGTAAACACCAATCAAGAATGCCAATGGAATTAAGGGAAAACGGTGCATAGATTGATTACCCAAAAACGCCCTCTTCCTCAAAATTAATAGCCTTTTTTCAGATGCCAGATATGACATATTCCCTCCGACCCGATCTACTAAATCGCTCAGTAAGTTATTTAATTTAAAATGATGGTTAGCTATTTTTTATAAATATGAAGCTAGCCGTTACTGAGTACGCCCAGTCATTGCTGGAGTTAATGCGCCGTAATCATTAATGGTTCGAAAAGAAATTTCGCCTCTAGCATTAGCAGGGACATCCACTGAATTCTCACCAAACGGGGGAACTAGAATATTATCTAATTTTACTGAACCCATTTTTAGCTCTGTGACTGTGGCAAAATAAGGCGTTGGATTGATGACAATAAGTGATCCGGCTTGTGGTTTAAATCGTAACTCTTCAGCCACTTTATCTGGCGCTATCGCTAAATCTGCCGGGCGATAGTAAAATTTGATGCGACTGATTATGGCCAATTGCAGTGTATTTTCATTCTTTTTTGATTTATCCATCGCGGGTATTGCTTTGACATTTAACCAAAAAAGGCTTTCTCTATCCTGAGGTAATTTATTATTCGTGGCATCAATAATCCTCAAGGTATTTTCTTTTTTACCTTGCATAGAAAATAGCGGTGGAGTAATAACAAACAGGTTATCTTTCTGCCCATTAGGGTTTTCCAGCCATGACTGAATGAGGAAAACACCTTTCTCATCATTATTAGTGACAGCAAGTTGGATCTGTTTTTGTCTCGCAGGATAAATAACGCGTGTTGCGCCAAGTGCAACACCTGCATATACCTGAGTCGATATGCTTGAACAGAGTAATATTAATAACACACTAATTAGCTGACGAATTGTTCCAGTTTTCATATTTACATCTGTCCTTCTTTTACTAAAAACATTAAAAGTATGTGTAAACATCTTTTTGATATCTTTATTCATAAGTGAGCAAAAATAGCGCTTGAACATCCGCTTTTCCGCCAGTAACTTGATAACTTGTCGCACGGTACTTAGCAGTAAAATGTAAGGTCATATCACCGTTACTGGTTCGTGCTATTTTTTGTGGGGCACTATTTATAGGGATCAAGGTATTTTTTGAGTCAAAAATAGCGAGACCGACACCAGTGGCTGTATCAGGCCCATTACCAACAGAAAAAATCTGTGGATTTTGGTCGTTAGCAACACCAGAAAAAGTGATTGATACATATTGACTAACAGCATCACTACATTCACGCAGATGAATATCAAAAATCACGGGATCTGTATCTTGACCTGGCGCATTTAGCATATTGGTTCGCAGTTGCCCCATATTAACGGTCAAATTTCTATCTGAAATTTCAACACTGCAAGCTTCAGCAATCAGTTCCCCTTGAAAGCGCATTCCGCCGCCCGGAAGTTGAACCTGCCACTTGTTTCCAGCTTCCATCAGTGGAGAAACCAAAAGTAGTAGACCAAGCATCAGCCCTTTCATGAGCTTTCACCTTTTTCAATTTTGGTTATAAAAAGCCGTCCATGGCTTATTAGGTTTTAACCCGTTAATCCTTCTTTCGTGTATAAATTATTCGTATTGCACTGAGAATGTTGCATCAGCATTAGCAATACCCGCTGTAGTAGCACCAAGTGCATAGTAACGAGCTTGGAATGGCAGAAGATTAGTGCCATCAGTCAAAGTGATCGCGTTACTAAATACAGCACCATCAAGACCTAACGGAACATTTTTAAAATCTAAAATTTGGATACCAACGTTAGTTGCTGAACCTGCTGAAGAACCAGAAACAGCTAAAACAGTTGGGTTAGCTGCATCCGCTGCTACGCCTTTAAAAGCAACTTTTGCAGAAGTTGCAACTGTTGTATCACAATCATTAAGTTGGATAGAAAAATCAACTGAACCACTGGTATCACCAGCTTTTGCCAGCTTCGCAGTACGGAATTGGCCAAGCTGTACAGTTTGTTCCACTGAGTTAGCATTAACAGCACATGCTGCATTCACTAATTCACCTTTAAAATGCACTGTACCGCCATTCACTGTTGTCGTTGCAGCAAGTGCAGCAACAGAACTTAAAGACAGAGCGGAAACAACAACAAGTGCAAGTGATTTAACTTTCATAAATATTCCTTATGTTTATTTATTGCAAAAGTACTGGTAATAGAGAGTGATTAATATCATTTGTATAAAGTTATAGTTAAAATGATCGAATTTAATTAAATTACAAATATGTAATTTAATTAAATTTAAATATCTAATTACTACTTTATTTTTATGCTAAAAATTAACAAATGAGCGCTTCTTATATTCTTCAGAATCAATGAAACGTTTGATTTCTTCGAAAAAAAACTCAATGTCAGATCCATCCATTTCAAGTGCATTAAAGAGTATTACAAGCCTATCAAATGTTATATTATTAACCCCATTCTCATAACGAGATATTTGTTGCTGACTTACATTAATTCTTTTGGCTAATTGGCTTCCAGTTAATCCAGTTCGCCTACGATAGCACTTTAACATCTTGCCAATATTATTTGATAACGGTTCATTTTCTCGCATTCTAAACCTCTCGAATCATTATTAGCTGATTCATTCCATGTATTTTATAAAGAATAATATTCGTCAACTCTTATTAAGATATAGAATGAATTTTTTAAATTAAAATTGTTTTTTCCGATCAAAATTAAACAAATTGATAGTTTATAACTATCGCAAACACTTGATTTGATCGATATTTCCGATCTTTAATGACAACAAAAGAAATAATAGTATTAATAATCAATACATTAAATAAACAAGAGTTTAATTTATTAATAACAAGGAATGTTTAATTAATAACGTGATGAAATACATTACATGCAAAACATGTAATATTGAAACAATTATTTACAATTAATAAATATAGATATTTAATGACAACAAAACCTAAAAAACATTTAATAAGAGTCAGCATTGAAATAATATAAAAATAATTTCCGAAATTCGTACCTTTAAAAAAATAGAAACTTAAAATCAATTAAGAATAGAAAGAGTGAAGTAAACACAATGAAAAAATAACTCACTAACACCTACTAGCTTTAAGTAATAAAAAAACCATTAATTTTAATTAGATGTATAATCAATAATTCAATACAAGTAAGAGTTAAAACTTTCAAATTGATTATGTATATCTATAACCATAAAAATAATTTTAAAAATTAAACTTTGATGATAAACATTTCCATATGTATGCAAATACATGTCTAACTTAATTTTCAGTGGTTAAAATATCCTATAGATAAGTTTAAATATCATTTCCATTACAATCTTAACAATCCATATCACCGACCATCACAAGCACAAAATTTCATTAAAAATAGTTATGATTTAAATAGATAACTATTGAATAAGGGAAATTTACTGAATAGCATTTCATTAAGTCCTACAAAGACATTCTTGAACATTGATCAACTAACGACGCTCTTTAATTGAAAAATATAAGGCCATCTATTATGAAAATATTGCTACCCACTTCAACTGCTGGCAGCTTACTAAATCCTCTTGGCTGATACATCCGAAAGCACTTTTCCCGCCTTGAAGTTACAAAATGAAGAGTTAATTGAAGGAAAGCAAGATGCGCTTCGTTTGGCTTTAAAAGATTAATTACGTGCAAATATTGATATTGTCAGCGATGGCAAACAAACTCGTCAGCATTTTGTCACCACATTTATTGAGCACTTAAATGGCATTGATTTTAAAAATTACCAAATCGTGAAAATTCGCGATCGTTATAATACAAATGTACCAACAGTTGTTGGTGTTGGTGTTGGTGTTGGTGTTGGTGTTGGTGTTGGTGTTGGTGTTGGTGTTGGTGTTGGTGTTGGTGTTGGTGTTGGTGTTGGTGTTGGTGTTGGTGTTGGTGTTGGTGTTGGTGTTGGTGTTGGTGTTGGTGTTGGTGTTGGTGTTGGTGTTGCACATCAACAACCTGTTTTGTGGAAGATTGCAATATTTTCTATGACCATTATAAAAACCATGAAAAATTGGCATGGGTTATCAACCAAGAAACAAAAGAGTTAGAAGCTATCTATATTGATATTATGTAGTTTGATGAACCTGCTTTTAATCTATTTGAAGTGAATGGTTGAGGAGTTGCTACTTAAGAAGTAAATAATTGATGCAAAAATCATTCAAAAAGAACTATTAGCAAAATAATTACATTAAATTTTAGAACAAGTTAATCCTCGATTGATTTAAATAATTATTTAAATTAACGCCAGAATATCACTGGCGCTAATCGTTTAAAACCATTCAATTATAAATAATATTATTTATAAACTTTTTAATAACATTAGGCATGCTAAAACATATAATAATAAAAACTCCAATATTTTTTATTTATTTTAATTTATATTGTTATAGAAAATACTATTAATATCCTTACCTATTTCATTAAAAGCCTCATCGGATACCATCATAAAATATCACTTGTATGAATATGCACAAAAAACACACAACGACACAAGAGGTGAATAGGTTGCTTTAATTTAACATTCTGATATATATTATTAATTTACCCTATAGATTTTAAAGATAAATAGTCTCTTAAAATGGATTTCCCTGATAAATTATAAAATTATTAATAATATTTATTATTTTTTCTTTAACCTTGATAAGTAACCAGGCTCAGTTAATTAATATAGTTACTCCTTTTTACTCGAACGCTCTTTATTGGCTTGAGCTAATACTGAAGCTGCAAACATTTTGGTTTCTTCACTATATTTATCACTTTTCAAAACATTTGATGCAATTGTCTCCAACTTTGCACCTGTTTGTTTTAATGTGTTTGATTGTGATAAAACTGATGCAGCTAACATTTTCTTTATTTGAGATTCATTTTTATTATGAATTGTTTTAGCCGCTTGAGAAGCCAGCTTTTTAGAACTTTGCTTTTTATTGATTGTCATAACTTACTCCGTTAAGTGAAAGACAACGGAAATGTATTGTATTCCACCGCTATTGTAAATAACTCAATATAGTTATTATGTAACGTTTATTACAATGGAAAACAGTTCTATTAATTAACACGCCATTAATTATAATAAAATTATTTCCATTACTATTATTAAATAAAATACACTCCGCGCTCTACCTATATTCATTCATCTCAGCAGAGCAATATCCCATTAAAAACTCACTATATTCGCTTTATTTTCTGGGCTAAGCTTTGCTAATCGCCATAAGCCGCCAAAACTTCCTTGTCGTGTAGCCGTGATAAGATAATCTATTTTTTCTGTGGGTTCGTCTGTCAAATCTGCAAGATAACAATAAGCAGCGGCTTTAATTGCGGTCAAAATGCAATAAGGATTGCCTTACGTAATTGTTCTGGCTGACGTATAACGCATTTAACACATAGATTCTGACAACATTCACAACTTATCAAATGATCCTCAATAATGTTAATTTCTTACTTTTGATTTAGCATTATCATGATAGATAAATCGAAACGTTACCGCATTTTAATGTGTGATACTGAAATGCCATTAATTTGAGGAAAATTACTGGTTTTTAACTGTACAAGTTTACCTATAACTGGGCTACTATAGTGGCAAAGGGATCTTGCAGATAATCACTCTGTAAAATACACGTAAATTGGTATTTTTACCTGTATCGGGTATCTTCTGCCTACACTAATATTTCATTACATCAATGATTTCCTTTATTGATGAAATCGTATTATTGAGATTTTTTTCTCTAGAATGCTTACCTTAGCTCAGGTTTATCATAAGGTAACTCAAGGTTTTTAGTAGCAAATATAGATTGATGTTATTCATTCACACTATCTGTAATCACCAACATGCAATCTGCACTTATATATGGGATTCTGTGATATTTTATGAGCTGGAAAACAAATAAAACCATCAACCACCACAGAATTAAATAAATTCAACGAGTTAAAAAAGATAAGTTTATGACTGACAACCAAAATTTCGAATCCCACACCCCAATGATGCAACAATATTTAAAACTTAAAGCACAACATCCAGAAATATTGCTGTTTTATCGTATGGGCGATTTTTATGAACTTTTCTTTGATGATGCCAAGAAAGCTGCTCAGTTGCTCGATATCTCTTTGACAAAGCGCGGGCAAACAGCAGGGCAACCTATTCCAATGGCGGGTGTTCCTCATCATGCCGCTGAAAACTACCTAGCAAAACTCGTACAGATGGGAGAATCTGTTGCGATTTGCGAACAAATTGGTGATCCTGCAACCAGTAAAGGCCCTGTCGAGCGCAAGGTTGTTCGAATTGTTACGCCGGGAACGATCACGGATGAAGCATTATTGAATGAGCGACAAGACAATTTGTTGGCAGCAGTTTGGCAAGATGTACAAGGCTATGGTTTCGCCACACTTGATATTACGTCAGGGCGCTTCATTATCAGTGAAATTCCTGATGATGAAACACTACAAGCAGAGTTACAGCGTACGCGCCCCGCAGAATTACTCTATCCTGAAGATTTTACCAGTTTATCGTTAATTGAACATAACAAAGGGCTTCGCAGGCGTCCTTTGTGGGAATTCGAGCTTGAAACAGCCAAGCAACAATTGTGCTTACAATTTGGCACTAAAGATTTAATTGGTTTTGGTGTTGAAAATGCACCTAAAGCATTAAGGGCCGCAGGCTGTCTTTTACAATATGTCAAAGATACCCAAAGAACCTCATTACCCCACATCCGCAATGTTGTGATGGAAAAACAATCTGAAAGTGTGATCCTTGATGCCGCTACACGTCGAAATTTGGAAATCACTCAAAACCTTTCAGGTGGAACGGATAATACCCTTGCGGCAATTTTAGATCTGTGTGTAACGCCAATGGGAAGCCGTATGCTAAAACGCTGGCTACATACCCCACTTCGACATATCCAAACTCTGACTAACCGCCAACAAGCCATCGCAGCATTACAAAATTGTGGTGATGAGTTACAGCCATTCCTGCGTCAAATTGGTGATCTTGAACGAGTATTAGCGCGTTTGGCATTGCGTTCAGCTAGACCTCGCGATTTAGCTCGCATGCGTTATGCCTTTGAACAATATCAAGACATTCATCAAATTCTTAGCCAATCAAACTGCCCTTACCTAGAAGATTTACAAAAACGTATAAATCAATTTGATGAGCTTCAAGATTTATTACAACGCGCAATTATTGAGTCACCACCGGTTCTTATTCGTGATGGTGGTGTTATTGCCCCTGGTTATCATGATGAACTTGATGAATGGCGTGCACTTGCTGATGGTGCAACAGATTACCTAGAAAAACTCGAAATTCGTGAAAAAGAAAAACTAGGTATTGAGACATTAAAAGTAGGCTATAACGCAGTGCATGGCTACTTTATTCAAGTCAGCCGTGGGCAAAGTCATTTGGTTCCAATTCATTATGTACGCCGTCAAACATTAAAAAATGCAGAACGCTACATTATCCCTGAATTGAAAGAATATGAAGACAAGGTACTCACTTCAAAAGGTAAAGCATTAGCGATTGAAAAAACCTTATATGATGAGCTATTTGATGTGTTGTTGCCACATCTGGCCGAATTACAAGCGAGTGCAGAAGCTTTAGCGGAATTAGATGTTTTAAATAATTTGGCTGAACGCGCGGAAACCCTAGGTTATTCATGTCCTCAATTAACAGATAAGCTAGGCATTCAAATCACTGAAGGACGCCACCCGGTTGTAGAGCAAGTGATCAGTGAACCTTTTATCTCGAACCCCCTATCATTATCACCACAACGTCGATTATTGATCATAACAGGACCTAATATGGGGGGAAAAAGTACCTATATGCGTCAAACTGCATTGATCACATTATTAGCTTACATTGGTAGTTTTGTTCCAGCCACAAAAGCTATTATAGGTCCAGTTGACCGTATTTTTACCCGTGTTGGTGCATCTGATGATCTCGCTTCCGGCCGCTCGACTTTCATGGTTGAGATGACTGAAACAGCGAATATCTTACATAATGCAACTGAGCATAGTTTAGTTCTGATGGATGAAATTGGGCGTGGAACATCGACTTATGATGGCCTTTCTCTTGCTTGGGCTTGTGCAGAAAATTTAGTGAATCGCATTAAATCAATGACCCTTTTTGCAACGCATTATTTTGAATTAACAACCCTTCCTGAAAAATTAGAAGGCGCAGTTAATATTCATCTAGATGCAATGGAACATGGGGATACCATCGCCTTTATGCATAATGTACAAGAAGGCGCTGCGAGTAAAAGTTATGGATTAGCCGTTGCATCACTTGCTGGCGTCCCTAAAGAAGTGATCAAACGTGCTAGACAAAAATTAAAAGAGTTAGAGTTTATCTCTAATAATACTAATGCAAGTCATGTTGATGCAGCCCAATTGAGCTTCTTAACACAAGAAGAACCTTCAGCTGTTCTAACAACTTTAGAAACGATTGACCCCGATAAACTAACGCCTCGTCAAGCGCTTGATTGGCTATACCGTTTAAAGGAGCTAAATAAGTAGTATGCAGGAATACTCTGAATTACTCGCGCCGATTAGGCAATTTTTGCATTGTGAGACACCGGAAAGTTGGGTGGCAAAAGCTAGCCAGCCGAAAAGCTTACCTATTCTTTTAAAAGATCATCTGTTATGCGAATTAAAAGCGGCACAAAGTGCTATGTTCTTAATCCGCAAATATGCAGTTGATAAAGAAAGTGCACAAATTTTGCTCGAGTGGTTTAAACCTTATGAAGCCTTTGCTTATGATCGTATTGGTGATGTTTATTCATTAAAAGATAAGAATCAAATATCAAAACAAGTTCTGGCAAAAAAACCTTCGCCTTATAGCCAAGATTTAATTGATAAAATGGTGTTACTTATCAAAGAAGAACTTCACCATTTTTATCAAGTTTTGGAAATTATGCATCAACGCAATATCACTTATGATGGCATCACAGCCAGTCGTTATGCTAAAGGTTTATTTAGTCATATGAGTGGTCATGAGCCACAAACGCTTGTCGATAAACTGATTATTGGTGCTTATATTGAAGCACGTTCATGTGAGCGATTTGCCAAATTGGCACCATTTTTAGATGATGATTTAGCCAATTTTTATTTATCTTTATTACGCTCAGAAGCTCGCCATTATCAAGATTATCTCAATTTAGCGCAGTCAATCAGTAAAATAGATATTGGCGAACGAGTACAAATGTTTGGCAGAGTGGAAGCACAACTTATTAGCTCAGAAGATGCTGACTTTAAGTTTCATAGCGGAGTGCCAATAAGTTTATTGTAAAAGATAAAATAAGAGACGAGGGATTAAGCTCGTCTCTTATTTATTTAGAAAATGAATACTGTTTAGTTTGCCAATACGCCCGCTTTGCGGCGAACACTTGAAATTAGCATGTAAATAGCGGAAATCGTCAACACGATAAAGAAGAAATTCACTAAACCATTATGTTGGCCTAAGAATGTTCCCGCAGTCAATGGACCTAATGCCGAACCCACACTATAGCTAAATAACATCACTTGAGTTGCTGCAACAATATAAGATGAGTCGAGATTGTCACAAGCCAGTGTTATTGCTATTGGATAAAGGGCAAAAGAAGACATACCCAATAATGCTAATGCAATGATCATAGTTAAATAATCATTTGAGATATAAATCAGTCCCATAGCAAACACGCCTAGCAAAGAAACCATAGCTAACAGTAATGTTTTGCTCATCATAATAGATAATTTACTAATAACAGGTTGGATTAACATTCCACCTAAAATGATGGAAGCCATCAAAACACCAACTTGCTCGGTCGTAAACTTGTCATTTTTTAATGATAGTGGCATTAAACCATAAATGGTGCCCATCAAAATACCTGAAGTCATACAGCCAATCATTGCCGGTTTGCTCAGGCGAACAATTTTTTTAAATGATAATTTTTGGTGTAAGTCACAAGCTGGCTGCCCTTGGCGAAAAAACAAGGGAGGTAATACTGCAATTAAAAGTAAGCCAAGCACGACCATAAATGGATACGCACCTTGTGTACCAATCACACCAATGGCAAGTTGACCTAATGTTGTACCGCCATATAGGGAAGTCATGTAAAAACTTAAGCGTTTGGCTCTCTCTTTAGCACTATCACCAATTAATAACCAAGACTCAACCACGACAAAAATACCCGCGACCGCAATCCCTGCCACTAAACGTATAGGCAGCCAAGCTTCAATAGTTGGTAACCATGGCAAAACAACCACAGTTGCAGCAAGCATTAATAAGAATGCGATAAAAGAAAATCTATGACCAATTTTTGCAATAACAGGCTCTATCAACATTGACCCGATAAGTAAGCCAATATAATAAGCACTTGCTAGCCAACCGGCATAACTGGTATCGATATTAAAGCTGCCCATTGATAATGGGATTAAGCTCATTAAATACCCAGAAGCAATTGCAAAAACAGTCAAACCCGCAACAGGTACAAAAGTACTGTCTTTTTTGCTTGTTATTGTAGAGGCCTGTTTCACGACCCACTCTCCCACTGACAAAATAAATGATAATGCTGCATCTTCATCGGGGGGCCACACGGCAATATTGAGTTTAAATAAATAAACACATTCCGGCGACTAGTGCAGGTGTAAAATATAGATGAGGTTAATTTGGCCGCAATATAGATCTTTCATGCGAGAAATTAAAATGAGAAAAACTAATGGTAACTAGCAAAAATATTTATGTGAATAATATCACATTTTTTTCGTGATATACGCAATCAAAAACAGAAGATCAAAACAAGATAAATTCATTAAAAACAATACGTTAAAAAACCATCTTAATGTTGCGCTTTTTAACAAGCCTCCTCTTATTTAGAAGGTCATTTATCTTATAGAAAAAATATTGTTTGGTTAAAAAATAGTTTCTTACAATATTATCTAAAAGAACATGACTTATTCACTATCCATTAGTGCTTATTCTCATATTTATTCTTTGAATAAAAATATAATCTTGTTATTACGTTTTGAGTAAATTCATTCTCTTTTTTTAATCATCACCATAATTTTACCTGATGAATACTATGCTAAACAGCCTATTTTCTGTTTAGAAAATTCAGACTAGAGACAAAAAAATAGGCGATAATTATCGCCTATTTTTATTGTTCTGATCTTATCCAAGATAACTTTTATCATTCAATACATCATATTATGAATTTTAGATACAAATAAAATTTAATGTTTTAGCATGGCTATACGTTATATATTGAAAATGTCTTAAAAAATAAACTGATAACACGTTTGGTGCTGATAACATTTATTTGGCTGGGATATTCCGCGATATCTTTCATCCCATTCAGGATGATTCATTGCATCAGGTAAAAATTGAGTGTTCAATGCTACGCCTGAAAAATGTGTGTAATGACGCGATTTACCGGGTATAGAAATTAAATGATTCCCCGTATAAAAATGAATAGATGGCATTGTGGTTGCAATATTCATTTGCACATCACCATTTGGTGAAAATAATGAAGCAGCTGTATTTTTACCATCCGCAAGTGAATCATCTAATATCATAGCATGGTGATAGCCCCCTGCTATTTTTTGCTGATCATCCTGTAAAAAATCATAACCAATCCGTTTTTTATCACGAAAATCAAAAGTACTATTTTCCACAGGCAACCATTCCCCTGTAGGGAGCCCCTTTTCATCAATTGGCAAGTAATGTGCTGCTGCTAATTGTAAATCGTGTTCTAATGCAGTCCGCTGTGAATCTTCCCCTGCAAGATTAAAATAGGCATGATTTGTTAGGTTGACCGGACATAACGCATTAACTTGAGTGTAATAACGAATAATAACTTCATTTTCATCTGTTAAACGATAACAGACCTCTGCTTGTAATTTTCCAGGGAAGCCTTGATCGCCATCCGGTGATTCTAAGGAAAAGATTGCTTCTTGTGGGCTAACTTGTGTCACTTTCCATACACGGTAACTGAAATTATCTAAATTATTTCTTTGATAATGTGCTTCGGGGATAACTACAGAATCTTTTTCAGAAAGCGAAAACTGACTTTTAGTAATACTATTTATTGCAACTCGTCCGACAATTGAACCTAAATAAACACCTTGATCCATTTGTGCTGCCATATTAGGTGAACCCAGCAAGATATCACGCTTGCCACTTTTTAATGGCAATAGACAACTAATCCAACTCGCGCCTAACGTTGACAATAAAATTTTCATGCCGTTATGATTAGTTAAAGCAATAACTTTTGATGATCGAGCAGTATACCTAACGCCTTTTGATAACTGCATTATTTCTCCCAAATTATAATCTATTTGCCATAACATCAGCCAAAATTTAGGCTGACAAATATTAGTATCAACGTTAGCTGAGTTGATATTTCATCAATAAAATTATTGTTTAATATTCATAACAACGACGAAATAACCAATTATAAATCAACATATCACTACCTGAAAATACCGATTCATTAATAGCGAATGTCTTTATCATAAGGATCTAAATGAGTCATAACATTTAAGATTAATGGATTTTCCATTAATTTTTCACGGGCTTTAACCGCAATATCATGCCCAAGATAAATAGGCATATTACCATCGACTTCTAAATGCACATCAACCAAATAAAAATCACCTGATTTACGTGTTTTTAAATCATGAAAACCTTCTATCTCATCAATGCTAGCCAAAGTATCTCGGATTTCTTGCAAAGTTTCTTCATCAGCACCTTGATCCATCAAGTCTTGCATTGATTGTTTAGTAAATTTGTATCCCATACGAAATACAAAAGTCCCGACTAAAAACGCCGCAATAGGGTCAAAAATCTTAAATCCACATAAACTACCAATAATACCAATCGCGACAACTAACGATGAAGCTGCATCAGAACGCGCATGCCAAGCATTAGCAACTAACATATTAGAATTAACTTTATTTGCCACACGTAGCATATATCTAAAAAGCCCTTCTTTTGCGACTAATGAAACCAATGCCGCAATTAAAGCAATCATATGAACATCTTGGATTAAATCTGGGTTCAACAATTTTTGAATTGCAGACCAAATCATTCCTACACCAACAAGCAATAAAATAATTCCCAGCACTAAGGACGCACCATTTTCATATCTAAAATGGCCATATGGATGATCTGCATCCGGTTTTTTATGACTTTTTTTATTTGCGATTAATACAACAAAATCAGCAACAAGATCAGATAATGTATGAATACCGTCTGCAATTAAACCTTGTGAATGTGAAATTATACCAATAATAATTTGCCAAACAGAAAGTATTAAATTAACGAATACACTGACTAAAGTACTCTTTTTAGCTGCATAGAACTTTTCTTGTTGAAGAGCAAGTTCATCATGTTCTGGCTGAGAACCGTTATATTTACTCATAATATATTTTCTTAATGAAAAACAGAATGATTACTATTTAAAAATCAGTTGGTTATATCTTAATATATTAAATAATCTCATAATAAAAAGCAAAAGTCTCTATATTTACTCTGTGTTACTCAGAAGATGAATTGAAAGCATTATTAATAATAGAATAAATTATTTTGAATAACGAAATGTGACTATTTATTAAAATTCCAAATCTAAAATTAACAATGTACAAATCACATATGTTCTATTAATGGTGAGCTGTTATAATCAGTGAAAATAACATATTAATGGGGTAGTTATGTATAAGAAAATTTTAGTACCGATAGACCTACTAGAAGATGATCTTAATCTAAAAATTATCAAGCATGTTGAAGAACTTGCCAAGCTTGGTTCCCCTGAGATCCATTTTTTATCCGTACTTCCTAATGCTGAACTTTTTTTTGGTATTGAAGTAACAATCTTACCGGAAAGTCAGAAAAATTCTGCTGAGCGTTCTGCTTTGGCATTAAAAGCATTAGAAGAAGTTATCAAGGATATAAAAATTCCTGACGATAAAATTGTTTGTCAAATAGGAATTGGGTCAGCAAAAGATGAAATTCTGAGTTATGCAGATGATATCAAAGCAGATTTAATTGTTCTTGGTTCTCATCATCCAAGTACTTCAACCTATTTATTAGGCTCAACGGCTTCAACTATTGTTAGGCATGCAAAAATATCGGTACTCGTTATCAGATAATGTCTAACAAATAAAAATGCTGCACAAAATAACCCGTGCAGCATTTTCATAAAAACTTACTTTTTAACAGAATTTAATAAATCACCTTCTGTTGACCAAATACGGTATTTCACATCCATATTACTTGGTGCATAAACAACAATAGGCAATTTACTGTTATAACGAATAAAGGCATCATCCCCAAGCTGAGTGGAAATAAAACGCTCTTTATCTGGTTCATGGCATGCCATCATTGTAGATGCTGGTCCTTTTACCTCTTCTAATTTATAGTAACTATAACCCCAACCCTCTAACGTTTTTTCTTCTAAATCCCCCATAAACCATTTATTATTGCAATCCGTTTTTTCTGTTTTTCCAATAACTAATTCTACTTTGTAATTTTCTTCATTTGGTTTAGGGGCGAGTTGGATAACATGTCGAGTCATGTCGGGATCTGCTTTAGGATAAGGTGCAATCTTTTCTAAATCCTCCGTTGCCACAGCACAAGAAGATACTATAGCCATAGCCATGACAGACAAAATTGCTTTTTTCATTATAAAATCCTATAAAATACGTTTTAGTTAACTAAAATCAAGATACAAGCTCAACCACATGACAAATACCAGTATCTTTATGATGAACTCCAAAATGTAAAAATCTCACTAACCTAACAAGTTCTATCTTATCTAATTTTAGTACAAGGATCATAAATTAGATAAAAATATTGTAAATTCCTTTTAGTTCTAATGCATAAATAATAGTCGATGTTTATACTGGAGTTGAGGCTTAATAAATTCTGAGGAGGTAGTATGTTATCTACAGATCAAGATTTAGTTTCACAATTAGTTGCTACACATCCCCGTTTCCAAGTCCTTTATGAAAAACATCATCAGTTAGATAAAGAAATTAGCAAACTAGAAGGCCCGTCCGGTGCTGGTTACAATGAACATGTTGCAAAGCTCAAAAAAGAAAAATTGCATCTGAAGATGAATGCAAAAAATAATGCAATCCGCAACAAAAGGATAAAGATTTTATATAACTAACCTAAAATGAGGCGCTTCCCTTTTAAGCCTCAAACGATATCAAGTTAACCAATCGGTTCAGGTAAGTTACTTTATTGGACTTTAGTCATGGCATAAGCATCAGCTTATGCCATTTTAGTTTACAAACAGCCTTAAATACGCCTTCCTATCCCTCTCCATAAGTTGTATATTAAATGCATCTATTGTTTGAAGATAAGAGATCCTAAAGATGACTGGAAAACGCATTAATCGAGAAATCAAAACAATTGAGTAAGCGCTTAATGAACCAGTAAAGCTTTACTCAACCTCACTGATTTCTACGTTCCATGGCATGAGATCCGACACATCATCTTTCGGACTTCGTTTTGGTAACTCGGTAAACAGGTGTTGGAAGTAATAATAAGGGTTCATGTCATTAGCGCGGCAAGTCATCACGAGGCTATACAAGTTTGCACTCGCCTTTGCTCCGCCTACCGAAGTTGAGAACATCCAATTTTTGCGACCTGTCGTGAACGGCCTTATATCTCGTTCGGTCACATTGTTGTCGATACTTATATCGCCGTCTTCAAGGTAGGTAAGCAGCTTAGGCCACTGGTTTTGCGTATAAGTGATGGCTTTGCCAAGTAATCCTTTAGGGAGAACGTTTTGACTGTCAAGCCATTGCTTGAACTCATCTAAAATAGGTTTGGCTTCTTCTTGTCGTAGTTGGTGTCGAGATTTTGCGTCAAGCCCTTTGGCTTTCTTTTCAAGACCGTATAGTTTGCTAATAAAGTTCAGTGCTTTTTCTGGCTTGCCCGCTTTTTTTGATGGTGAAGCTTTTTGAGCATCAGTAAACTTTCTGCGTACATGCGCCATGCAAGCAGCTTGAGTCACGTCCTCAAGTTTGTCGTATGCACTGTAGCCATCCGATAGCAAGTAACCAGAGTAACCACCTAAAAAGTCTTGTACGCACTCTGCTCTGCGGCTGGCTTGATAGTCGTAGATAACCACTGGGTTATTGACGAACTCACCGCTACGATAGACCCACATATATGACTTAGATTGTGCTTTCTTATCTTCTTCACGTAATACTTGAACAGTGGTTTCGTCCGCGCAGATGAGCTTTTCTTTCAATAACTCACTTTTCATTGCATCAATAATGACTTGCACTTTGCTTCCTAACTGAACGCACCAGTTGGCCAGTGTAGCGCGGCTAATATCTATACCAGAGCGATTGAGAATATCCACTTGGCGATAGAGTGGCAGAGCATCAACGTATTTTGCTGTGACTACAGCGGCGAATGCATCTGCACTCCCTAGGCTTTTAGGGATCATACTTGCGGGTTTTGGGGCTGTGATAATCTTTGTTTCAGTCTGTGTTTTTTCACACTGCCGGCAAGCGTACTTGGTTCGCTCGTGACGTATAACACTAACCTTCTGTGGGATGATTTTCAGCTCTTCAGAAGTTTCAACACCACATTGATGTAAAGGCTCGTCGCAGCAGTCGCAATAAGGGGCATTGAGTTCATGTTTATGAACTTCACGCTCGAGCTCTTTTGGAAAAGGCTTACGGCCTGTTTTTTTCTTGTCGTCGTCGGATTTAGCCGTACTCTTTTGTTGCTCCGCTTCGTTAAACGTACCTTTGGGTATTTTTTCACTTTGTGATGAGAAGCGCTTTGACTTACTTAAATTGAGCTGTTCAATCAACAACTCAATTTTGGTTTTGAGCTCGGCAACCTCCTCTTGCTTTGCCGCAAGGAGTTTATCTTTTGCTTCGTTCTGTTGGTGAAGCTCAAGCAGCATAGCTTTTAGCTGGTCGATATCATCAGGGAGGTCGGTCATGTCTGGGCTCTGGTCATCTCAATGACTTAAGTATGACAGCAAAAAAGGATCGTTCAAGCCCAACGTGACGATCAGTATCAGCGGTCACACTTCTAGATTATGAAGTGGACGATGAGCTTTGGCATGTTCGAGCGTTAACCCCGAAAGAAGCCAACCCAGTTGTTGCTTAGTAATATGAATGGCTCCGTCCTCACTGGGTCTTGGCCACTTGAAGGTCCCTTTTTCTAAGCGACGATAGTACAGCCAGAAGCCATTAGTATCCCAAAACAAGATTTTCAATTTATCTCGGGTACGATTGCAGAAAATGAACCAAGACTCACTAAACGGATCCATCTCAAGAGTCTCCGCGACAATCAACGATAGTCCATTAATGGACTTACGCATGTCCGTGACTCCAGAGATGAGGAAAACCTTACCTGTTGGTATCATTGTAGCGCTTCAAACCAAGTCTTAATTTGTTGCGAGCTAAGCGTTGCCGGCAGTTCTGCTCGAATGCCATTATTGAGAATTAACACAACACAACTTGTGCTCACGGTAGGCTCTGTCACCACGATAGGTTGAACCCTGGTTTCAGGCTCGGATTGCGTGAGCTTTTTCGACCAATAGTGAAAAGTCTGATAGCTTATGTTTTGCTCCGAGCAAAACTGCTTAATGCCTAAATTACTTTGTCGTTGCTGCTCTAGAATTGCAGCCCAGTATTCTCGTTTACTTTGTTGTTCCATAGTCCCTCCAATGAAAAAGCTACTATGGCAAATGACGAGTTTGTTTAGTATGTGTGGTTCATTAACCGCTTACACAATTGATAAGATGATAAAAATATATGAAAAATCGCATCCTACATCTCCAGAAGATCCTAACCAATATGACAAGCTATTTGCTTATGCAGTTAATCGCCTTGAAAAATGTCGTTATGGAGAAATAAAGCCAGCTTGCAAACAATGCCCAATACATTGTTATCAACCTAAAATGCGTGAAGAAATGAAAAAAATTATGCGTTGGTCTGGTCCAAGGATGCTTATTTATCATCCAGTATTAGCTATCAGACATTTATTGGATGATCGTAAACCTGTTCCTGAATTACCTCAAAAACAACGTAAGGAGAGGTAGTAATAAACTTAGTAGGTTGTAATAATATTAATTGTCTATTCTAGAAAAATAAACCTATCTTTCACCTCCATTATAAAATAATATTATTATAGAATAATATCTCATATTTAAGCATCCTATCTAACAACAATACTTTCATCTCATTTATAAACCTCAATCCGTTACTCCTATTAAAAATAAAACATTCATTATCAAATATTGAATATAATATATACCATATAGTAAAAATAATATTTTTTTATAAATTTTTACTTATCATATTAAAGATAAAAACCGGATTATCATATCGAATAAATAAGACATAAATCTAAAAATAATACTATATCTCACATTTCAATTTAATAAATTAATATTAACGATTATATATTTTAATTGATGATTTTATAATTCCAATAAAATATTAGATTTATTTATTATTTAAGCTATTTTTGGTACAAAAAACAATGAAAAACACAAATTAATAATAACTATGATTATTAAAATTAAATAATTAATCATTTAATATTAAAAATAATATTCACAAAAATACCAATTTGACATATAAATCTACAATAAACAATATGAATGGTATATAAATCTTCAATGAAATCTCAAAAAGATGAAGAAATAGCAAATAAATTGAAAAGCTATAGTTTTTACGAATTGATATAGTGCTTTTTTTCGGAAAAACAATCGTTAGAAACATTTACTTATATTTTATATTTTATTGTAGAAAAAACAGAATTGCGTTATATAATTTCACTCAACAATTGAGTTGTAGTTTTATATTTCAACTCTTATTTCAATAACATTCTTGCACAAAAACGCACCACATAGATAATATGGTTAACATTTAGGATGATTTATGCAGAGTGATTACAATTTAAATAACCAATATATAAAAAAAATCGTTATTAACAAAAGTAATCCATATTTTATTATTGAGCAGCCAACAAAAGGTATTATTATTATTGAGCAAGGCTCTTTAATATGGGAAACACCAACAACATTTGAATCACTACAGAGCGGTGATATTCTTTATCATCGACAAGGTTCATATGCACTAAGGATCCCTAATGATGGGATTGAGTGTGAAATCATTTGGGTTAGCCTTAGTGACAAATTATTACGCGAATTTATTAATCATTATGGTTCTCAATTAAGTGAAATAGAAAGAGTAGGAGATCATAGCCATTATGTCATTAGATTTACTACATCAGAATTAATTGATGAACTAAAAAATAGCTTAAAAACTTTTTTATATCAAAAATATCCAGATATTCTTATCTTACTGCGTATTTATGAATTATTATTATCTCTATCCTATAGCTCACAAGGTGCTCAATTACTTTCAAGCTTGAGGCAATTAAGTAATCGCCAAGCAGAGCGCTTACAAAGCTTTATGGAAAATAATTTTTTAAGAGAGTGGAAACTAACTGATTTTGCTAAATCATTCGGCATGGGATTAACTTCATTTAAAGAATTGTTCAATATGGTTTATTCCACTCCTCCACGTTCTTGGATTAGTGAAAAAAGGATCATGTATGCGCATCAGCTTTTGCTGAATACACAAATGAGTATTGTGGAAATATCGATGGAGGCTGGTTTCTCAAGCCAATCCTATTTTACTCAAAGTTATCGTAAGCGTTTTGGATATACACCGAGTAAGTCGAGGTCATTTACTTATCAACTTACATAAAATGATGCCGCATAAATCATTAATAATATATATTTTAATTACTTAGATAATCATAGTCCTCCGGCATATTCGTATACATTCAGCAATGTTCAGCATAATAAATGGCTGAATAATAAAACGCCCGATAGGCTTTATCGGGCGTTTTATATCGGATAAATTATCTAATTTAGATAAAAACTAGGTAATGCAAGTTATTTAGCACCGATTATCTTCAAATCAATAATTGACATTGAATTTGGCGGAACTTGGCCTGGAATACCTTCTACACCGTAACCACCTTCAGGCTTAATATAGACTTTGACCATTCCACCTTCCCCTGCTTTTTCAATAAAGGAGTTCAGAGGAACTGGTAACTCTGCATAAGGCAATGTTACTGGGTTTTTATCCGTGTACATCACAGTCACAGTTCCATCTGTTAGCTGCTCTCTCATAATAAATGTGATATTTTTATTTTTCACATTCGAGATAGGCTTACCTTTTTGTATGACTTTATAGTAAGTATAAGCATCCAGTTTAGAATATTTTTGCTTAGTAATATCTGCAATAATTTGTTTATTACGCGTCTCATTTTCTGAGGCAATTTTATCCAGATCTTTTGCTGAAGGCTGTTTAACTATTGGTCTACTTACACCACCGCTACTAGGCGCAGTTTTCGCTTTCAATTTATCATTCTCATCTTGTAAGGCCATAACCTTCTTATTGAGATCCATAATTTGCGCTTTTAATGCCGCATCTGTTGATAGTGATTTTTGTTGTTCTAACTCAAACTGTAGTTTTTTCAGTTCTGATTGCGCTTTAGCTAAATCTGCCTGTAATTTCACGCTATCGGCTTGTTGCTTTTTCAACTTATCAAGCTCTGAACTTTGTGTTTGATATTGACTATCAAGCACTTTTAATTTTTGAGCATCAAGTTTTAATGCGCTAATTTGTTTATTCGCATCCGCTAACTGTTTTTCAACATCACTGGTTTTCTTATCTCGCTTAGTGATATCACTTTCCAATTGAGTTAGCTTCAATTCGCGTTCTTTAACTTGTTTTTCAAGCTCCAATTTTTGAGTTTGCAGCTGTTGTTGAACCGATTTTAGTTCAGCCTCAAGTGCTTTTTTCTGATCAAGTTCACTATTTTTTGCTGTTAATGTCGTCTGCAATTTCGCCATTTGCTGTTCATGCTCTTTCAGCTTAGCTTGTAACTGCTGATTTTGCTGATCGAGCTGTTTCGCACTGTCTTGCTGTTTGGCTAATGCTTCTTGCGTTGCTTTGCTAGACACTTCAGCTTTTTGCAAGTCCGCTTCTTTTTGCTTCAATAACGTGACTTGTTTTTCAAGATCAGCCGTTAATGATTTGACTTTTGCATCAGTTTCTTGTGCCATCAGGCGTTTTTGCTTGTCGATCTCTTGTTGCAGCTGCTCAACTTGTGCTTTCGATTCGGCTAACTGTTTTTGCGCTGTCGCGAAGCCTTGCTCATTCTTCGCCAACGTTGCTTCTAGCTGCTGCTGTGCTGCTTGCCCCGTTGCATACTGTTTAGCCAACGCTGCTTGATCTGCTTTTTGCGTTTGCAATTGCTGCTGAGCCGCTTTTAGCTCGGCTTCCAAGGCTTTTTTCTGGTCAGCTTGTGCAGTTTGCGCTGTTAATGCTGATTGCAATTTCGCCATTTGCTGTTCATGCTCTTTCAGCTTAGYTTGTAACTGCTGATTTTGCTGATCGAGCTGTTTCGCACTGTCTTGCTGTTTGGCTAATGCTTCTTGCGTTGCTTTGCTAGACACTTCRGCTTTTTGCAAGTCMRCTTCTTTTTGCTTCAATAAYGYGACTTGTTTTTCAAGATCRGCSGTYARWGATTTGACTTTTGCATCRGTTTCTTGTGCCATCAGGCGTTTTTGCTTGTCGATCTCTTGTTGCAGCTGCTCAACTTGYGCTTTCGATTCGGCTAACTGTTTTTGCGCYGTCGCRAAGCCTTGCTCATTCTTCGCCAATGTTGCTTCTAACTGCTGCTGTGCTGCTTGCCCCGTTGCATACTGTTTAGCCAACGCTGCTTGCTCCGCTTTTTGCGTTTGCAATTGCTGCTGAGCTGCTTTTAGCTCAGTTTCCAAGGCTTTTTTCTGCTCAAGTTGCGTTGTTTGGGTGCTGATTGCTGTTTGCAATTTCGCCATTTGCTGTTCATGCTCTTTCAACTTGGCTTGTAACTGCTGATTTTGCTGTTCGAGTTGTTTCGCACTAGCTTGCTGTTTGGCTAATGTTTCTTGAGTCGTTTTGCTAGACACTTCGGCTTTTTGCAAGTCGGCTTCTTTTTGCTTCAATAACGCGACTTGCTTTTCAAGATCAGCGGTCAATGATTTGACCTGAGCATCCGATGCTTGCGCCATCACACGTTTTTGCTTATCGATTTCTTGCTGTAACTGCTCGACTTGCGCCTTAGATTGCTCTAATTGTTTACCTGTGGTGACAAAATTAAGCTCACTTTTTGCTAAAGCTGCTTCCAACTGCTGCTGCGCTGTTTGGTTAGCTGTAAATTGTTTTACCAGTGTCGCTTGCTCTGTTTTTTGAGATTGCAATTGTTGTTGTGCGGTTTTTAGCTCAATTTCTAGGGCTTTTTTCTGCTCAGCCAATGCCGTCAGTTCATTCAATGAAGTTTGTAATTTTGCGGTTTGCTGTTCATGCTCTTTCAGCTTAGCTTGTAGCTGCTGATTTTGCTGCTCAAGTTGTTTAGCAGTTTCTTGTTGTTTCGCTAAAGCCTCTTCCGCTTTTTGTAAATTAACGTCTTTTTGCTTCAACAAGGCCACTTGCTGATCAAGATCAGCTGTTAGTGATTTCACTTGAGCATCTGATGCTTGTGCCATTACACGCTTTTGCTTGTCAATTTCTTGCTGTAGCTTAGCTACTGCATCGTTGGCTTGCGTTAGTTGCTGCTGAGCAAGCGTATAATTTTGCTTTTCCTTAGCCAAAGACGCTTCTAACTGCTGCTGGGTTGTTTGGCTAGCCGTAAACTGTTTAGCCAACGCCGCTTGTTCTGCTTTTTGTGCTTGCAGTTGTTGCTGAGCCGTTTTTAGCTCGGCTTCTAAGGCTTTTTTCTGCTCTGCTTGCGTAGTTTGTTCGCGTAGTGCGGTTTCCAGTTTTGCCGTTTGTTGTTCGTGCTCTTTTAGCTTGGCCTGCATCTGTAGGGCTTGTTGCTCAAGCTGTTTCGCTGCAGTTTGCTGTTTGGCTAAGGCTTCTTGCGTCTCTTTGCTAGATGCCACCGCTTTTTGTAAATCAGCTTCTTTTTTCTTCAATAACGCGACTTGCTTTTCAAGATCAGCGGTCAATGATTTGACCTGCGCATCTGATGCTTGCGCCATCACGCGTTTTTGTTTATCAATTTCTTGTTGCAGTTGCCCGACTTGTGCTTTAGCTTGTGTTAACTGCTCTTGAGCTGCCGTGAAATCAAGCTTATTTTTTGCCAAGGTTTCTTCTAACTGCTGCTGTGCGGATTGGCTAGCCGCAAATTGTTGCGCTAATACGGCTTGCTCACCTTTTTGCACTTGGATTTGTTGTTGGGCCGCTTTTAACTCAGCTTCAAATTTTTTCTTCTGTTCAGCTTGATTATTTTGCTCGACAAGAGAAGCTTTTTGTAATTTATCCAGTGCCTCTTGAGCAGCCATATTATCTGCTTGGGCTTTTTGTAAGTCGGCTTCTTTTTGCTTCAACAAGGCCACTTGCTGTGCAAGATCAGCGGTCAAGGATTTGACTTTTGCGTCCGTTTCTTGCGCCATCAAACGTTTTTGTTTGTCGATCTCTTGCTGTAACTGCGCCACGGTATTATTGGCTTGAGTCAGTTGCTGCTGCGCGGTGGCAAAACCTTGTTCGTTTTTCGCTAAAGTGGCTTCTAATTGCTGCTGTGCAGATTGGCTGGTCGCAAACTGTTTCGCCAGTGCGTCTTGTTCCGCTTTTTGTGCTTGCAGTTGTTGCTGTGCCGCTTTCAGTTCCGCTTCTAAGGCTTTTTTCTGCTCAGCTTGCGCGGTTTGTTCGCGCAGTGCGCTTTCCAGTTTCGCCGTTTGCTGTTCGTGCTCTTTTAGCTTGGCCTGCAATTGTTGAGCTTGTTGCTCAAACTGCTGCGCTGCGGCGTGCTGTTTGGCTAAGGCGTCTTGTTTCTCAGCGCTTGCGGCTTGGGCTTTTTGCAAGTCGGCTTCTTTTTGCTTCAATAAAGCCACTTGTTGCGCAAGATCGTCCGTCAAGGATTTAACTTTCGCATCCGTTTCTTGCGTCATCAGACGTTTTTGTTTGTCGATCTCTTGCTGCAATTGCTCAACTTGCGCTTTTGCTTGCTCAAGCTGCTGTTGATAAGTGGTGGAATTTTGTTCGTTTTTGGCTAAGGTGGCTTCTAACTGTTGCTGTGCAGATTGGCTGGCCGCAAACTGTTTCGCCAGCGCGTCTTGCTCGGCTTTTTGCGCTTGCAGCTGTTGCTGAGCCGTTTTCAGCTCCGCTTCTAACGCTTTTTTCTGCTCAGCTTGCGCGGTTTGCGACGTTAGCTCTGTTTCCAATTTAGCTATATGTTGTTCATTTTCTTTCAGTTTGGCTTGTAGTTGCTGATTTTGTTGATCAAGCAATTTAGCCGCTTCTTGCTGTTTCGCTAACGCTTCCTGACTTGCTTGGCTTTCCGCTTGCGCGGCCTGTAAAGCTGACTCTTTTTGTTTCAATAATTCTTGCTGCTCAGCTAAACTTGCATTAGCCAGTTTTAGTTGTTCATCATTATTTTTACCAAGAACTTCCATCTGCTCTTTAGCATCACTTTCTAACTGGTTAATTTGCTGAATAAGTTGTTCAACACGGCTTTGCGCCTCTTCAAATTGTTGTTGCGCCAATTCAAGTTGTTTATCTTTTTCAGCTAATTGTTTTTCTGCAAGTATGCGTGCATTTATACTGTCTTTTAGCTGATTTTCTAATTCCTGAATAGATTGCTGAGCCAATTGGTTTTGTGAAGTCAGCTGTTCTATATTATTTTGATTTTCAGTTAACGTATTTTTAGCCAACGCTAATTCATTGCTCAGTAAAGCAATGGATTCTTGATCTTGAGTCTCTTTTAATTGCTCTTGTAATAAAGCCATCTGGCTTTTATTCGCTTCAAGTTCATTGTTGATACGTTCTATTTCAAATTGTTTATCCGCAATAATATGACTAAGTTCAGCGACACTCTTATTATGCGCAATTAATTTTTCAACTAATTCTCTATCTGTTAATAGTTGGTGATAGGCAATAAGTTGCCCTACACCTTGAGCAATTCCAAATCTAAACAAATCTGTTGATTGCTGCTCTTTTAACAGATTGGCCAACTGCTCTAAATAAGCCGTTGTATTTTCAGTTTTACTCACTGAATACTCAGGTGAATATAATCCTAATAGATTCAAAACTATTTTGTATTTATCGAAATCTTTTGATAAATACTGAGGATGCCACTGGTTAGCATTAAATAGATATGGATATGATGATAATAGCAAAGACTGATATGCTGGATAAGTTTGCTGCCCAACAACATTATCAGGTAACCGACATTCAGACAAAGTAGGAGGTGCTACTTTGCTATCTGTAACGGGTGCCGTCGTTTTAGGCTGAGTCTGTTTATTAGTGGTATTTGTTACTGTCGAGGATGAACTCCCCGAAGTTTTCGTTTTCCCATCACTTTTTTTACCCGAAGAAGAAGAAGAAGTCCGAGACTTTCCTTTTGGTTCAGGTGCAAAAGGTAGACTAGAGAATGCATCGTACCCTTGATTTTGAATATCCAATGGTTTTTCGTTAGGCAATTTGCCTTCTTGTTCAAGCTCAAGGTAAACATCAAAGTCATCTATGACATGATTAAAGCTATCCGATTTAGCAAATTGACTAAAAGCAGCCGAAAAAAGAGCCAGAGATATACAAAGTCTTAGGTTAATTCTCATAATCCACTAATTTTTTCTAATGTTGATTCGGTAGATAAAACGGAGTTATAGCGAACCTTGGCACAGAGAACTTTGGTTTTAGCCTCAATTGCCATTTGCAGTAATTCAATCGTATCTGGGCTTGCTGTAGTAGCAACTTGTTTATAAAGCTGATTGATATCACTCACTTCTTTAAAAGATCCCACAAGGCGGTTGTAATCTTTTGGTGATAATGCTTTCAGTGCATTCAGCTCTTTTATACAAGTGCTTAAGTTTTTAAATGACTCTTTATTAGATTCATTTAAATCAAAATCTTTTTGTTCCGTTGGCGGTTTACTCATTGCTGTGTTCAAAACAGCTTGAGACTCTGCATATGAATAGTTCATAGCCGCTGAGTTTTGAGTCGGAACTTGTGTTTGTGTAGCAGGAGGTGTAGATGTAACAGATGAAACTTTATTTTCTTTAGTTTCAGTATTGTTAAAACCTAAAGAGCACCCCGAAAGAACAGCCGTACTTGCTATGAGCAAAGACGCAACAAAAAACTTATCATTTAAAAACATATAGTTACCTTACCAGCACTTTTTCTTCGCTATTATAATGATATCCAAGAAACCTAGTGTAAGCTAAAAGTTAGTTATTTTCTATAAGTCCTAATCTAGAAATAGAATCATCCCATAAATTTAGGTTAATTGTTTTAATATTAACACTAATTCAACACTCTCTATACTATTTTTATTCTCGATAAAATAAAAAAATATCCATTAAGATCTTAAATAAACATAATAAAAAAACATCAGTTAATACTTATCAATAAAATTATTTCTGTTAAACACTTATATAACGTCGATATAAAACGCAACAAAAAACCCTTATATTGAGTATATCACGATTAATATTTTATTAGATTAGCTACGTTTTAAAGAATTAACCTTATATACCTCTTTTCGTTATCACTTTTCATAACAACTAAGCACTTTTGATAAAAGCAGCATAACCTTTTTCATCATTAAGACAAAGGTGCAAGCTATTTGATAAAAATAGTATGGCTTTACTAGAAACTACGTTTTTATACCTAAAATACACCTAATATTAATTAAAGATAATCATTTATCTTCTTTTATATAATCACTAAAACTTATTCAATTATTACTCATAAGAAGTTACTGCAAACTAAAACATTAATAGTAAATATAACTTCATCACAAAATAAACTTAACATCACAATTAGATAATACACAAAAAAACAAGTTAATCTTCCACATTACGCAAAAATTGAAAGCTTAATAGAGGTAAACACGTTCAAATTACTGCCATTCATCATTCTGCAATTTGAATTCCCCCCAATTCTCGATATTGAACTGCATTTTTATATTATTTTTACACTGTTGCCAGTCTTTTTATCAGCTTCTTTACAACAAAGTACCTACCCTACCTCTATGAAAGAACTAAGGAGAAAATACTGTGTCACTACTTTCTATTATTGGGGCAGTTCTCGTTGTTGTACTGCTGGTGTATCTGATATATGCCCTGCTTCATGCGGAGGATTTCTGATATGGCCATGAATGCTTTTTTACTTATAGGCAGCTTTTTACTCATCTTATTCTTATTGGCTAAACCTTTAGGAAATATAATTGCCTGTTTAATTGAAGGCGATCTTCCACGCTATATTTTAAAAACTGAGTCATTATTATGGCGTTTAGCTGGTGCTAAACAAACTGGGCGTGAAATGGCAGAAATGAATTATCTGCAATACGCTTTTGCCATTCTATTATTTAATTTACTCGGCTTTGTTTTATTATTCACCATCCTGATATTTCAAGGTAGTTTGCCGTTAAATCCACAAAAACTTGCAGGTATGAATTGGGATTTGGCTTTCAACACTGCCATCAGTTTTATAACCAATACCAACTGGCAAGCTTATAGCGGTGAAAATACACTCAGCTATTTTAGCCAAATGGTTGGTCTCACTGTTCAAAACTTCCTATCTGCGGCAACAGGTATTGCAGTAGTCTTTGCACTTATTCGTGCTTTTTCACGCCATAACAGTAAAACCCTTGGCAATGCTTGGGTTGATATTGCGCGAATTACATTATATCTACTGCTACCTCTATCCGTTATTTTTGCACTCTTTTTTGTTGGACAAGGGGTTATTCAAAATTTCTCTGCTTATATCTTGAGTAATAACTTAGATAGCACATCGCAATTATTACCTATGGGTCCTGTAGCTTCACAAGAAGCAATTAAATTATTAGGAACTAATGGTGGCGGATTCTTTGGTGCTAACTCTTCTCACCCATTTGAGAATCCAAGTGCATTAAGTAACTTTGTACAAATGTTAGCAATATTCCTAATCCCAACGTCTTTATGTTTTGCATTTGGCCGTACTGTCGGCAATAACAAACAAGGACATGCTTTACTCTGGGTAATGGCAATTATTTTTGTTATCGCAGCCATTGTCGTTATTCAAGCGGAATATGTAGGAAATCCATTCCTACTCGATATAACGAATAGCAGCATCAATATGGAGGGTAAAGAAAGCCGGTTTGGTATTCTTGGCTCAGCACTTTTTGCAGTGGTGACGACAGCAGCTTCTTGTGGAGCCGTTAACGCAATGCTTGATTCATTTACCGCCTTCGGTGGCATGCTGCCAATGTGGTTAATGCAAATTGGTGAAGTTGTCTTTGGTGGTGTTGGTTCAGGTCTTTATGGCATGTTACTTTTTGTGTTGCTTGCCGTTTTCCTAGCAGGTCTGATGATTGGACGTACACCAGAATATCTGGGTAAAAAAATAGAAGTCCGCGAGATGAAGATGGTCGCAATTGCCATTTTAGTCACGCCAACCCTCGTGTTAATCGGCACAACCATTGCATTAATGACAGATGCAGGCCGTGCTGGCATTTTCAACCCAGGAACACATGGTTTTAGTGAAGTGTTATATGCATTTTCTTCTGCGGCGAATAATAATGGTAGCGCTTTCGCGGGATTAAGTGCTAATACCCCGTTCTACAATGTATTACTTGCTATTGCCATGTTCTTAGGTCGTTTTGGCGTTATTTTCCCCGTTCTTGCTATAGCAGGGTCAATGGCGATGAAAAAACCTCAGGCGATAAGTGCCGCAACTTTACCTACACATGGTCCATTATTCATTGGCTTATTAATTCTAACAATCCTTCTCATTGGCGCTTTGACATTCGTCCCAGCTCTTGCTCTCGGCCCTATCGCAGAACATTTGCAAACTTGGTTAGTGGCATAATGAGGTTAAGAAAATGACAAACAAAAAAACACCATTATTTGATAGCACGTTAATTCAACAATCAATTATCGATGCAATAAAAAAATGTACACCACAAGCACAATGGCGCAATCCAGTTATGTTTGTTGTATTTCTCGGCAGTATTATCACAACACTTTTATGGCTAGCTATGGCAACAAACTATGTTGAAGGCAATACATGGTTTAGTGGCATGATTACGCTTTGGTTATGGTTTACTGTCCTATTTGCAAATTTTGCCGAAGCACTTGCTGAAGGTCGTAGTAAAGCACAAGCACAAAGTTTAAAAGGGGTAAAACAACAAAGTAGCGCAACGCTTCTTGCGAGTGCCTCATTAGAAGCTGAACAACAAATCGTTAGCTCGGATAAACTACGTAAAGGTGATATTGTTTTAATTCGTGCAGGAGAAACGATTCCTTGTGACGGCGAGATCCTTGAAGGTGGTGCTTCTGTTGATGAAAGTGCAATCACCGGTGAGTCTGCTCCTGTTATTCGTGAATCCGGTGGTGACTTTTCTTCTGTAACGGGTGGGACTCGCATCCTTTCCGATTGGCTTATTGTTCAATGTACAGTTAATCCAGGTGAAACCTTTCTCGACCGAATGATTTCAATGGTCGAGGGTGCTCAACGCCGTAAAACCCCCAATGAAGTTGCATTAACTATTTTATTAACCGCGCTGACAATTATTTTCTTATTAGTTTGTGCAACGTTATATCCATTGACTTTGTTTGCTTCCGAATATGCTGGTGCTGGCAATGCGGTATCCATATTAGTGCTCATTGCCCTGCTTATTTGCTTAATTCCAACCACCATTGGCGGCTTATTATCTTCTATTGGTGTCGCCGGAATGAGCCGTATGTTAGGTGCTAACGTCATCGCCACCAGCGGGCGGGCGGTTGAAGCGGCTGGGGATGTTGATGTTTTACTGTTGGATAAAACGGGCACAATCACACTAGGAAACCGCCAAGCTTCTGAATTTTTACCACTTTCAGGGATAACTGAGCAGCAACTTGCAGATGCAGCACAGTTATCATCTTTAGCAGATGAAACACCTGAAGGTCGCAGCATTGTGGTTTTAGCAAAACAAAAGTTCAATTTACGCGAACGGGATATTCACGGAATGAATGCAACTTTTGTTCCATTCTCTGCCGTAACCAGAATGAGTGGTGTGAATATTGGCGAGAGAATGATCCGTAAAGGTTCTGCAGACGCAATCCGCCGTTATGTAGAAGCCAATCACGGTCAATTTCCACCAGAAGCTGACAAATTAGTTGAAAAAGTCGCCCATTTAGGTGGAACGCCCTTAGTTGTTGTCGATAACCAAGCCGTACTTGGTGTTGTTGCGCTCAAGGATATTGTTAAAGGCGGAATGAAAGAACGTTTTACCCAAATGCGCAGCATGGGCATAAAAACCGTCATGATCACCGGTGATAATCACTTAACCGCAGCAGCTATCGCTGCGGAAGCTGGCGTTGATGATTTCCTTGCAGAAGCAACACCAGAAGCCAAACTTGCGTTAATCCGCCAATATCAATCTGAAGGTCGACTCGTCGCGATGACAGGTGATGGAACCAATGATGCGCCTGCACTTGCTCAAGCCGATGTTGCTGTCGCAATGAACTCAGGAACTCAAGCTGCAAAAGAAGCAGGCAACATGGTGGATTTAGATTCCAATCCAACCAAATTAATTGAAGTGGTACATATTGGTAAACAGATGCTAATGACAAGAGGGTCACTAACCACATTTAGTATTGCGAATGATATTGCCAAGTATTTTGCCATTATTCCAGCTGCATTTGCGGTGACTTGGCCTCAACTTAACGCTTTAAATATTATGCAATTGCACTCACCTGCATCCGCATTATTATCCGCAGTGATTTTTAACGCCTTAATTATTGTTTTTCTGATCCCCTTAGCGCTTAAAGGCGTAAGTTACCGTCCAATGAGCTCGCAATCATTATTACAACGTAATTTAGGGATTTATGGTTTAGGCGGGTTGATTGTTCCATTCATTGGCATAAAACTCATCGATATGTTCATCAGCCTGTTTGGTTTATAAGGAATTTATTATGCAAATGTTTTGTTCTGCTGTGATCATGTTGCTATCTCTTACTATTATTACCGGTATTGCTTATCCATTAATGGTAACAGGACTTTCTCAACTTATTTTTCCGTGGCAAGCCAATGGCTCTCTTATTCTGCAAGATAAGCAGGTGATTGGCTCCGCTTTAATAGGCCAAAATTACCAAAGTAACCAATACTTTTTTGGTCGTCCTTCTGCCACTGCGGATAGTGCATATAATACCTTAGCATCTGGCGGGAGCAATCTTGCCATCACTAACCCATTATTGACTGAAATATTTTTACAACGCAGTGAATATTTACGCGCTCAAAACCCAGACAGCGGGCAAGCAATCCCAGTTGATTTGTTAACTGCCTCAGGTAGCGGATTAGATCCTCACATTTCTATTGATGCTGCTCTTTACCAAGCGCCACGCATTGCCAAAAACAGACAGATTTCATTAGACGAGGTAAAATCAATTATTGATACACAAACTGACAACGCATTATTTCATTTTTTAGGCGAACCAGTTGTTAATGTATTGAAACTCAATATTGCCCTAGATGAATACCAGCAACAAAAAAATAGTCAAACTCACTGAGATTAGTGTATGAATAATCAAGACCCTGAACGCCCAAACCCGGATGAGCTTCTACTAAAAGCCAATGTAGATGGGCGTGGCAAATTAAAAATTTTCTTTGGTTCCTGTGCTGGTGTGGGGAAAACATATGCCATGCTACAAGAAGCCCAGCGCCTTAGAGCACAGGGTCTTGATGTATTAATTGGCGTAGTGGAAACGCATGAGCGAGAAGATACTGCTGCGCTACTTGAAGGTCTATCTATCTTACCGCCAAGACGAATTCATCATAGAGGCAGGCGGCTTCAAGGATTTGATATTGATGCCGCAATTGCTCGGTACCCTGCCATTATTCTAATGGATGAATTAGCGTTCAGTAACCCTGCTGGCAGCCGCCATCCTAAACGGTGGCAAGATGTAGAAGAGTTACTTGATGCAGGTATTGATGTTCTGACCACCATTAATGTTCAACACATTGAAAGTTTAAATGATGTTGTCGGCAGTATTACTGGAATTCGTGTACGCGAAACAGTACCTGACCATATTTTTGATGATGCAGATGAAGTCGTATTGGTCGATTTACCGCCTGATGATTTACGCCAACGCCTTAAAGATGGAAAGGTGTATATTCCAGGTCAAGCTGAGCGGGCTATTGAGCATTTTTTTCGTAAAGGTAATTTAATTGCATTACGGGAATTGGCTTTGCGTCGAACCGCAGATCGCGTAGATGGGCAAATGCGTGAGTTTCGTGATGGTAAAGGGCAAGCGCCTGTTTGGCATACCAGAGATGGACTGTTGTTGTGCATTGGTGACATGCAGGAAATGAAAAATTAGTGCGAGCAGCAGCTCGACTGGCTGCAAAATTAGGTTGTGTTTGGCATGCCGTATATGTAGAAACGCCAACATTACATCAACTACCTGAAGGTAAACGCCGCGCAATATTAAAAGCACTTCGTCTAGCCCAAAACTTAAGTGCTGAAACAGCGACTTTATCAGATCCGTCAAAGGAAAAAGCGATCCTCAGATATGCCCGTGAACATAATTTAGGAAAGATATTAATCGGCCGTCGCGATAAACGTCGTCAATGGGCAAAAATTCAGTTTCGTTCTGGATTTGCCGAACGTCTAGGAAAATTAGGCCCAGACCTCGACTTGGTTATTGTCGCCTTAGAAGAGCAAAGTGATTGGGATAAAGAGCCGGAAAGAAAACCATTCGCAGAAAAATGGCGTTCTGATATCAATGGCTACTTAGTCGCTATAGTAATGTGTGCTGCTATCACACTCTTTTCTCGCGCATTTTTACTGGCACTTGATAAAGCAAACCTTGTCACATTGTATTTACTTGGTGTGGTATTAATTGCATTATTTTATGGCCGCCGCCCTTCCATTTTTGCTGCATTAATTAACGTCATCAGCTTTGATTTATTCTTTGTCCAACCCCACTTTTCGCTTGCTATTATTGATATGCAATACCTTATCACCTTCACTGTAATGCTGATTGTCGGTTTGGTGGTAGGGAATTTAACCGCAGGAATGCGTTATCAGGCGCGGATCGCGCGCTACCGAGAGCAAAGAACCCGCCATCTTTATGAAATGACAAAAGAGTTAGGACAAGCACTTAATACAGAAGAAATTGGCCGAACAGGTTATCACTTTATCAATAATGCATTTCAAGCAAAAACGTGCTTATTAATGCCCAATGAAAACGGCGAATTATTGCCATTACAATGCCAAGGTTTTAGCTCACTACAAATTGATAAAGCTATCGCTAAATGGTGTTTTGATAAACGCCAACCAGCGGGTGCTGGTACAGATACTTTACCAAGTGTGCCTTATCAATTGCAGCCCATTACAACTGCAGATAAGACATTGGCCGTTCTTGCCATTGAACCGCGTAATATCCGCCAGCTACTTATTCCAGAACAACAGCGCATGCTACAAACTTTTACAGGGTTGATTGCGGGAGCATTAGCACGACTCCAATTAGCTCAACAAGCAGAATTAGCCAAATTGGATATTGAGCGTGAACAATTACGAAATTCTTTACTTGCTGCGCTCTCACATGATTTAAAAACGCCATTGACTGTACTTTTTGGGCAAACTGAAATATTAATGCTCAACCTTTCTGCGGCTAATTCACCATTTACTGAGCAAGTCGATAAAATGCGGCAACAAGTTCTTAGTACATCTCGTTTAGTTAATAACTTGCTTGATATGGCGCGCCTACAATCGGGTAGTATTCAACCTAATTTAGAATGGGAATCACTGCAAGAAATAACTAGCAGTGCCGTGCGCACTCTGGATTATACTTTACACAGCCATCCCCTTGATATTGATATTCCAGCAGATTTATTACTTTATTGTGATGCTAACTTAATTGAGCGTGTCCTGATTAATTTATTAGAAAATGCCGTTAAATATAGCAGTGAAGACACACCGATCGGAATTAAAGCTTATATTGAAAAACCAGTTGGCATCGAAAAATCAGAAGGTACTCAAAAAATCCATATTGAAGTTTGGGATGCGAGCAATGCAATTCCTGATGGACAGGAAAAAACGATCTTTGATAAGTTCTCACGGGCACAGAAAGAGTCTGCTATTCCCGGAGTGGGATTAGGTTTAGCAATCTGCCGTGCTATTATCCAATTACATGAAGGTAAAATTTGGGCACAAAATAATGATAAAGGTGGCGCGAGTTTTCATTTTATTTTACCGTTAAAACAGTTACCTGAAATTGAGAGCGAAATTTAGGAGAAACGTAAATATTGTGAGTACCCATCAAATCCTGATCGTTGAAGATGAAAAAGAGATCCGTCGTTTTGTTAGACTTGCGCTGGAAGGTGAAAGCTTGAAAGTTTTTGAAGCCGAAAATTACCAACGCGGGCTTATTGAAGCAGGAACTCGGAAACCTGATTTATTAATTTTAGATCTTGGTTTGCCCGATGGGGATGGCATTGACCTAATTAAAGATTTACGAACATGGAGCAGCATTCCTATTATTGTATTATCTGCAAGGGAAGATGAATCGCAAAAAGTCGCCGCTCTTGATGCAGGTGCAGATGATTACTTAACCAAGCCTTTTGGTATTAGTGAATTGTTAGCTAGAGTTCGGGTTTCTCTACGGCGATTTGGTAAGGTTAGCCAAGAAAATACCCTTTTTCAGTTTGGTGATGTCAGCGTAGATTTTATTAATCGCATTGTCACTAAACAAGGTGAAGAGTTGCATTTAACCCCGATTGAATTTCGTTTACTGAGCGAATTAGTGGCTAATAGCGGAAAAGTGCTTACCCAACGCCATTTATTATTACAAGTTTGGGGACCTAACTATATTGAACATAATCATTATTTACGCATTTATATGGGACATTTGCGCCAAAAACTAGAAAATGACCCCGCGCGCCCCATTCATTTACTTACCGAAACAGGCATTGGCTATCGGTTTATGCCATAGTTAATCAACTTTTTATCTGGCTATTTATCTAAAAAGATTTGCGCAAAAATTCGCCACTAATTATATTAATGAATAGGCTTTCTAATCGCTATTTTTGACTGAATATATTTACTGACTAAATGAAAGTGTAATATCAATTTCGGTATAAAAATACTCCCTAATACATCAAGAACAAACCTGAGTAATAGGGAGCATAGAGGCGTAAAGTTAAGCCTTGGTAGGACGTAATGCAGGGAACAAAATAACATCACGGATGGTATGGCTATTTGTAAATAGCATGACCATACGGTCGATCCCAATGCCTAAACCTGCTGTTGGTGGCAAACCATGCTCCAATGCAACGACATAATCTTCGTCATAGAACATCGCTTCATCATCACCATCATCTTTTTGGCGAACTTGTTCAGCAAAACGTTCTGCTTGATCTTCTGCATCATTCAACTCAGAGAAACCATTACCGATTTCACGACCACCAATGAAGAACTCAAAACGATCAGTAATAAATGGATTATCATCATTACGGCGTGCTAATGGAGAAACTTCAGCTGGATATTCAATAATGAATGTTGGCTGGATCAGATGACTTTCAGCAACTTCTTCAAAGATTTCGCATTGAATACGACCTAATCCCCAACTTTTCTCAATTTTGATCCCAATGGATTGAGCAATAGCAACTGCTTTATCCATATCATCAAGATCGGCAATATTGGTTTCTGGGCGATATTTGCAAATCGCTTCTTTCATCGTTAATTTTGCAAATGGTTTACTGAAATCAAATTCTTGATCACCATACTGAACATCTGGGTTACCTAACACTTTTTGTGTCAGCGTACGGAATAATTCTTCTGTCAGCTCAATAAGGTCACGGTAATCGGCATACGCCATATAGAGTTCCATCATGGTGAACTCTGGGTTATGACGAGGAGATAAGCCTTCATTACGGAAGTTACGGTTAATTTCAAACACACGTTCAAAACCACCCACAACTAAACGTTTTAAATATAATTCTGGCGCGATACGCAAGTACATATCGATATCTAGCGCGTTATGATGTGTAACAAATGGACGCGCTGTTGCACCGCCAGGGATAACTTGCATCATTGGTGTTTCAACTTCCATGAAGCCTTTATTCACCATGAAGTTACGCACTTCAGCTAAAATCTTGGAACGTACAACAAATGTGTGGCGTGATTCATCATTGGCAATCAAGTCAAGATAACGCTGACGATAACGCGTTTCTTGGTCAGACAATCCATGGAATTTATCAGGTAATGGGCGTAATGCTTTGGTTAATAAACGGACTTCATGACAATGAACTGTCAGTTCGCCAGTTTTTGTTTTAAATAAACGGCCTTTAGCGCCTAAAATATCGCCTAAATCCCATTTTTTAAACTGTTCATTATAAATGCCTTCCGCTAGATCATCGCGAGAAACATAAATCTGAATACGTCCGCCCATGTCTTGCAGAGTTGCAAATGATGCTTTACCCATAATGCGGCGTGTCATCATACGACCCGCAATAGAAACTTCAATATTCAAATCTTCTAGCTCTTCAGCTGATTTATCATCATATTGCGCGTGGATCTTTTCAGATGTGATTTCACGACGAAAATCATTTGGAAAAGGAATGCCCTTTTCACGTAAAGTCGCTAATTTTTCTTTACGAGTTTTTAGTTCGTTATTTAAATCAGGCGCTTGTTCTACACCCTGTTGCTGTTGAGACATTTTTTCCTCACAGGCCAGCTTTTAAGCTAGCTTCAATGAATTTATCCAAATCACCATCCAGTACGGCTTGCGTATTACGCGTTTCCACACCAGTACGTAAATCTTTAATACGAGAATCATCAAGCACATAAGAACGGATTTGACTTCCCCAGCCAATATCTGATTTATTCTCTTCCATCGCTTGTTTATCTGCGTTCTTTTTCTGCATTTCCAGTTCATATAGCTTAGCTTTTAACTGGCGCATAGCTTGATCTTTGTTTTTATGCTGCGAACGGTCATTCTGACATTGTGTCACAATGTTCGTTGGAATATGGGTAATACGTACCGCTGATTCTGTTTTGTTGACGTGCTGACCACCCGCTCCTGATGCGCGATAAACATCAATGCGTAAATCGGCTGGGTTAATCTCGATATCAATATCATCATCAACTTCAGGATAGATGAATGCCGAGCTAAACGAAGTATGGCGACGACCACCTGAATCAAACGGGCTTTTACGTACTAAACGGTGTACGCCCGTTTCTGTTCTCAACCAGCCATAGGCGTAGTCACCTATAATTTTTATCGTTGCTGATTTTAACCCTGCAACATCACCATCGGACTCTTCGATGATTTCTGTTTTAAAACCTTTCGATTCCGCCCAACGCAGATACATACGTAATAACATGCTTGCCCAATCTTGAGCTTCTGTACCACCTGAACCCGCTTGTAAATCAATGTAGCAATCAGCACTATCGTATTCACCAGAAAACATTCTGCGAAACTCTAATTGCTCTAATTTAGCTTGAAGTTGGTCTAATTCATCACCCGCTTCATTAAAAGTCCCTTCATCATCAGCTTCAATAGCTAACTCGAGAAGGCCTTCAACATCTTCAAGCCCTTGCGTTAATTGGTCGATGGTATCAACAATCGCCTCAAGAGAAGATCGCTCTTTGCCTAATGCTTGCGCTTTTTCAGGTTCGTTCCAGACATCTGGCTGCTCTAATTCAGCATTAACCTCTTCTAGGCGCTCTTTCTTAGCATCATAGTCAAAGATACCCCCTAAGCACCGAAGTCCGGTCGGACAGGTCCTGAATCTTACTTTTTACTGGGTTTATTTCAAACGTCATTTTTCAATATCTTATGTTGGGTCGTTAAAGAGAATGAATTCATCACAAACCGTCGATTATAACGGAATTTCTTCAAGGTTTATAGCACTTGCAAATATCAATCACTCATAAGTGCGGTGAAGTATAATGGCAAACTTATTCAGGCCAAATATGCTCAACCATCAGCTGAATATTTTTTTGTCCACGAAATTCATTCACATCAAGTTTAAACGCAATTTTTGCGCGTTTAATACTATTATCTGGCCATCTGCGAATATCAATATTAAACATGATAGCATCAAGCATTGGTCCACCATTTGCAGGTTCTAACATCAATTTTAAATGTCGCTCGCCCACTAAACGTTGTTGCAATACTTGAAAATGTCCATCAAAAACCGGTTCTGGAAATGCCTGTCCCCAAGGACCACTATTTCGAAGAAGTTCAGCGATTTCTAAAGTAAATTCATTGCGACTCAGCTCGCCATCACTCCAAATAATCCCTGTTAACTGCTCAGGTTGAATAATTTCTGCCATCAAACATTCAAAATGATGTTTAAACAGCTCAAACTTAGATTCTTCAAGGCTGAGTCCGGCCGCCATAGCATGACCACCAAATTTTTGCATTAACCCAGGTTGGAGTGTATTTAAGCGCTCCAATGCATCACGCATATGCACACCTTGCACCGAACGACCGGAACCTTTTAATAGCCCATCACCCGCAGGGGCAAAAGCAATAACAGGTCGGTGATATTGTTCTTTGATCCTTGAAGCCAAAATTCCCACAACACCTTGATGCCATTCAGGATGGTAAATGGCCAGCCCGTTAGGAAGTTGGCTGCCATTATATTCAATTTTATTAAATAGTATCGCCGCTTCTTGTTGCATGCCCGCTTCAATTTCACGCCGAGATTGGTTTAAACCATCTAACTCATTCGCAAGCTCGCGAGCATAAGCCATATCATCCGTAAGTAATAATTCAATACTCACTGACATATCATCAAGGCGACCTGCCGCATTTAAACGTGGACCTAATGCAAATCCAAAATCATTGGCAACTAACCGGCTGCATTCCCTCTTAGAGACTTCCATCAATGCCTTAATCCCTGCACAGCAACGACCTGCTCTAACCCGATTAAGCCCTTGGTAGACTAATATGCGATTATTTGTATCTAAAGGAACCACGTCAGCCACTGTGCCAAGTGCAACTAAATCAAGTAATTCAGCAAGGTTGGGTTCGCTCAAACCTTGCTTCACAAACCAATCTTCAGCACGTAATTTGGCTCTTAATGCCGACATCAAATAGAACGTCACCCCAACACCAGCAAGTGATTTTGATGCAAACTGACAATCAGGCAAATTAGGATTAATAATGGCATCCGCTTTAGGCAAAGTTTCACCGGGTAAATGGTGATCTGTCACAATCACTTTTATCCCTAATTGATGTGCAAAATCAACACCTTCATGTGAAGAAATACCATTATCTACAGTAATGATAAGGTCAGTACCACGACGATGAGCTTCTTCAACAACCAGAGGGGTTAAACCATAACCATTTTCAAATCTGTTTGGCACAATATAATTAAGATTGGCATAGCCCATTGCTTTTAATGCACGGATAGCCAAAGCCGTACTTGTTGCACCATCAGCATCAAAATCACCAACAATCGTTAGCATACTGTGATTTTCTAATGCTTCATAGAGCAATATCAATGCGTTATCAATCCCAGATAAACTCTGATAGCCTAATAAGTAAGCTGATTTACGCTCTAATTGCTTAAGATCGGTAATACCGCGATGGGCATAAACGCGTTGCAATATTTCAGGAAAACCTGCAAGCCCACTGATATCAGCAGCAAGTTTTCTTCGATGTAAAAAAGTTTCGATATTCACAATAGTTAACTATTTTTGTTCAAGCATTTTTAATAGGTCATCAGGTTTAGCATATCCCGATAACAGCTGACCATCAGGTAAAATAATGGCAGGCGTTCCTGTCATTTTAAATTGTTTGCCTAACTTAATATGTTTACTAAGGTCAATTTTACATTCATCAATCATTGCAATCCCATCCCCTTTAAAAGCCTTTGTCAGCGCACTTTGCGGAAGAGCATTACACCAAATAGAAGCCATTTGTTTTGCAGATTCATGTTCTAAACCACGACGAGGATAGGCTAAATAACGAACTGTAATCCCTTTATCATTTAATTCTTCAACTGATTCATGCAATTTTTTACAGTAACCACATGAAATATCTGTAAATACTGTGATGACATACTTCTCTTTGGGTGCTTTAAAGATGATCATTTCATCTTTTAATGCATCCACTTTTTTCATTAAAGGTTGATTAGAAATATTGACCACCGTCTTACCACTTAAATCATAAATGGGACCTTGCAATAAATATTTACCATCATCTGTTACATAGATAATTCCATCAGAAGTATCAACTGTATTCAGCCCAACAATCGGTGATGGCTTAATTGATTCAACAGATAAATTATATTTTGCTAGCTTTTCTTGGATAATCTTATCGTTTGTCGACGCTGAAACTGATAGCGAGAAAGAAGCGATACATGCCGCCCATAATAATAATTTACGTTTCATAGTTATCCTTTTACACGTATTTCTATTGGATAAAATCCAATGATTGGCTAACACATTCTTGTGTGTTAGCAGCATATTTTTTTAATAATATTGATATTAATTAGCTAGATATATAGCTTCAAATTAATATAAATGTGAGCTTTCTTGTAAACCTATCAACCTCGAGGATGATGCTGTTCATGTAATGTACGTAAACGCTCAGTTGCTACATGGGTATAGATTTGGGTCGTAGAAAGATCACTATGTCCTAATAACATCTGTACAACGCGTAAATCCGCGCCATGATTCAGCAGATGAGTTGCAAAAGCATGCCTCAAAACGTGAGGCGATAAAGACTCTGAGTCAATATTTGCAATCACAGCATAATGCTTAATGCGATGCCAAAATGTTTGGCGGGTCATTTTAGTGCCGCGTTTGCTTGGAAATAAAACATCACTGGCTTTGCCTTTTAACAAATCCGGTCGACCTTCTTGGATATATTTTTCAATCCAATAAATTGCCTCTTCACCCAATGGCACTAATCTCTCTTTATCGCCTTTGCCGACAACACGGATCACGCCTTGCCTCAAACTAATATCGGAAAAGGTTAAGCCCACTAATTCAGAAACACGTAAGCCACATGCATAGAGTACTTCTAGCATAGCTTTGTCTCTCAATTCGAGAGGATCTTCCGTTGCTGGGGCATTCAGTAAATCTTCAACTTGTTGCTCACTCAAATCCTTAGGTAACCGCTGAGGTATTTTGGGCGCCGCAATAACGGCAGACGGATCATCAAGACGGATTTTTTCGCGATAAAAATATTGAAACAGACGGCGTATTGAGCTGAGTAAACGCGCTGAGCTAGCCGCTTTATAACCGCTCTCAATACGTTCTGCTAGAAAAGATTGCAAATCAATTGATTGAACATTTTCTAAATTTAATTCATTTGCCTCTAGCCATTTATCAAGTAATTGAAGATCAATTCGATAAGATGCTAAAGTATTTTCAGCAAGATCTTGCTCTAGCCAAATTGTATCCAGAAAATGTTCAATTAATGGGTTAATCTGTTTTGTTTCCACAACTGCTATTGTCCTTTTACAAAAGCATCATTTCAATTTTAATACGACAAATAATTCAAGTTGCATCCTGCCCCCTCAAAACGCTATCCTGATATTATTACCAGAGTATGTGATCAAGGTAACTAAATGCTGTCAGCAACACGCATTTAATGTGCGTTGGGAATAATGATACCTAACAACGGCACCCTCTATTACAATACCTCTCAACTGCAATGAAAACTAGTTTAATGACATGAAAATAGGTCTCTTTTACGGTTCTAGTACTTGTTACACTGAAATTGTCGCAGAAAAGATACGCGATATTCTCGGTGACGGCTTTGTCACATTACACAATGTTAACGATACACCACCTGAAATGATGGAACAGTATAATATACTCATTTTAGGAATACCCACTTGGGATTTTGGTGAAATACAAGAAGACTGGCTCACAATTTGGGATGCCCTTCCCAATCTTCAACTGCAAGATAAAATTATTGCCATGTATGGCATGGGCGACCAAATTGATTATAGCGAATGGTTTCTTGATGCATTAGGTATGCTCTACCATCAGCTTAAACCAACGGGTGCTAAATTTGTCGGTTTTTGGCCGCTTGATGGCTATGAGTTTGATAGTCCTAAGCCACTCACTGAGGATGGCTCTCAATTTGTCGGTTTAGCTTTAGATGACGTCAACCAATTTGAACAAACTGATGAGCGAATAGCTCAGTGGTGCGTACAAATTTTGCAAGAAATTGAAGAGTTACTTTAGATCTAGCAAATCAATATGACTATTACTGCATATCCTTATTTATTAAATATCTGGGTATTGCAGTAATAATTGATTTAAATTTCGCCAGTTCTCTTCAGATAAAGCATCTTTAGCGACCCACAAACGGATTTTCTGTGGTTTACCTTGTAATGCACTCAACGTCAGTAACATACCTGCTTTTGTACACCATGGCTGCTTAATAATGCTCCATTCATTCTTCTTCCATTGAACTTTATTGCCATTAACAAGAACTAATATCCCTTTAGTTTTACTGATCCTTTTTTGGCTTTCAGCCCAGCTGACCATGACAATAATGAGCAAAGGTAGCCACATCATTGGGATAGTATTATTCGATGCCCACGGCGTTGCCAGTAAAATAAAACCGACTAAGCCATGAGCACAAGTTGAGAATAATTGTGTTTTCCATGAAATGGAAAGGTTAGATTTCCACAGGACCACGATCTTTATTTCTTTGTTGAATAAGTTTTATCATGCCAAATAGCTCATCGTCATCAGGGCGCCCATGATTCATTAGCCAATTGAATAAATCAGGGTCTGCAGATTCAAGCAAGCGAACAAATGTCTGCTTATCTTTTACGGATAAACCATCATATTCATACTCAAAAAACGGCATGATGGAGATATCTAGCTCACGCATACCACGACGACACGCCCAATGAATTCTTGCTTTATTTTCTATATCCATTCCACTACGACCTTATTTTGTTGCAGTTAACTGATAAGATTGATTATTTTTAATACATTAACAGAAAATTAGCCAAGAAAACATGATTTAGAAAGCAATGTCATCATTTAAATTGGGTTTTCCCACTTTTATCTAAACATGATGATTAAAAATATTAAATAATTTGTTAGCGCATCATAATAACTACTTGCAATGTTATCCAGCTCTTTTACCATAAACTCCCTTCTGATAAGAAAGAATAACAGGTGAAATCATGACGACAACAGTGACCCATTCACAACAGTTCCCCCAAGCTTCTCAGTCTTTACCACTTATATTGATTTCGCTGGAAAATTGGGGGCTCATTCATATGCATGGCGCTGATGCAGAGAAATACCTTCAAGGCCAGGTCACTGCTGATGTCAGCGCACTACAACCAAATCAACATACATTAACGGCTCATTGTGATCCAAAAGGCAAAATGTGGAGTGACTTGCGCCTTTTTCACCACCTTGATGGTTTTTCTTATATAGAAAGAAACAGTGTGCTTGAATCACAGCTTGCCGAGCTAAAAAAATATGCTGTTTTTTCTAAAGTGACGTTTGAGCATAAAACTGACCTTAAGTTATTAGGTGTGGCGGGTAATGAAGCTCGTCAAGCACTTGAAAAATTGTTTACTGCTTTACCGGATAGTGAAAACCAAGTCATTGTTGATAATGATGCAACACTTTTACATTTTGCCTTGCCTAATGAGCGTTTTCTCATTATTACCAATGAATCCAATGCCCAAAAAATTACTGATGAGCTAAATGCAACTTCGGTTTCTGATGAACAATGGTTGTCTTTAGAGATTGAAGCGGGTTATGCCGTCATTGACCAACCAAATAGCGCACAACTACTTCCACAAGCTGCGAATTTACAAGCACTTCCTTTAGGGATTAGTTTTAAAAAGGGCTGCTATACTGGTCAAGAAATGGTATCTAGAGCAAAATTCCGTGGTGCAAACAAACGTGCAATGTACTGGTTAAAAGGCGCTAGTTCTACAATTCCAGCACCTGCTGACGGTATTGAGTGGCAGCTTGGTGATAAATGGCGTCGCACAGGAACCGTTCTTGCTGCGGTGCAGTTAGCAAATGGTGAAATCAATGTTCAAGTTATCATGAACAATGATATGGAAGCAGATAGTGTATTTCGTGTCACAGCAAATGAGGAGAGTAAGCTCACTATTCAAACTCTCCCATATTCTTTAGAAGAAAAATAATTGAGGTTTTTATGTCAGCTATAACGGAAATTAAGTCACCTGAAGTGATGAATTTTGGTGCCTTTACCGAAATTGTCCAATTTTTGATGGAACTGGACAAACTTAAGAGTATTTATCGTAAAAATAAATTACTCAATAATGAAAGACAAGAAAACACGGCAGAACATAGCTGGCAATTTGCAATCGCGGCAATGAGTTTTGCGCCTTATGTTAAAGGCGTTAATGTTGACCACGCAATTAAATTAGCCTTAGTCCATGATATCGTTGAAATTGATGCAGGTGATGTGCTGGTTTATGATATTTCAGCACGTGAAGCTGTACGTGAGCAGGAAATAAAGGCTGCCGTCCGTATTTTTGGCTTACTGCCTTCTCCGCAAAATGAACAGTTTTTAGCATTATGGAATGAATATGATGCTGCTGAAACCTTAGATTCAAAGTTCGCTAACGTGATTGATAGAACGATTCCAATGCTTTTGAATCTACACAATAGAGGTCAAAGCTGGGTAGAGAATAACATTCGTTTAGAGCAGGTGGTTGCTCGTAATGAATTTATTGAAGAGATATTTCCTGAATTTTGGGATCAGTTGCTACCTCAGTTAGAGCAAGCACAACAAAAAGGCTGGTTATTGTAATAAATCACTTTTTACTGAATAAAGCCTGTAGTTGAAAATTTGCAGGCTTTTTTATTGAGCAAATTAATTAAATAACAAATTAATATTGCCCAAGTTATTACGATGAATAACGTTTTTTAAACATATCCATCGTAACTTGGGCAATGATTCTAACATTGTTATCTTAGCTAACTAATCACACGTAATCTTCAATTGGTACACATGAACAATGAAGATGGCGGTCACCATAAACATCATCTAACCGTTTTACGGCAGGCCAATATTTATTGACTCTTGTTGCGGCTGTCGGGAATACAGCAAGTTCACGGCTATAAGCATGATCCCATTGTTCGGCAATTTCTGTCTGTACGTGTGGTGAATTAACCAATGGATTATCTTCAAGTGTCCATTCGCCATTAACGACATTGTCAATTTCGCCGCGAATAGCCAACATTGCATCAATGAAACGATCAATCTCCACAATGCTTTCTGACTCTGTAGGTTCGATCATTAATGTCCCCGCAACAGGGAATGACATCGTTGGCGCATGAAAACCATAATCAATTAAGCGTTTGGCAATATCTAACTCACTGATCCCTGTATCTTTCTTGATAGGTCTTAAATCAACAATACATTCATGAGCAACATAGCCATCTCGACCAGTATAAAGAATGTCATAATGTCCAGAGAGGCGTTTAGCAATATAGTTGGCATTTAAGATAGCAACTTGGCTTGATCTTCTCAGTCCATACGAACCCATCATGCGGATATACATCCAACTGATTGGCAGAATTGATGCGCTACCAAATGGCGCAGCAGAAACTGCACCTTGGTCTGTCACCATATCTTGTTCAACAACAGAATGTCCGGGAACAAATGGCGCTAAATGTTTTTTCACACCAATTGGCCCCATACCTGGCCCGCCGCCGCCATGAGGAATACAGAAAGTTTTATGCAAATTGAGGTGTGAAACATCCGCACCAATAAAGCCCGGAGTCGTTAGCCCGACTTGTGCATTCATATTTGCGCCATCAAGATAAACTTGCCCACCATACTGATGAATAATGTCGCAAACTTCTTTGATGCTCTCTTCATATACGCCATGCGTTGATGGATAAGTCACCATCACACAAGAAAGCTCCGCGCTATGCTTTTGTGCTTTCTGACGTAAGTCAGCAAGGTCAATGTTACCGTCATCATCACAACGCACAACAATCACATCCATTCCTGCCATATGGGCTGATGCGGGGTTAGTTCCGTGTGCAGAAGCTGGGATCAGGCAAACATTACGATGCCCTTCGTTGCGGCTTTCATGGTAACGACGAATAGCAAGCAATCCCGCGTATTCCCCTTGTGCACCTGAGTTTGGCTGCATACAAACTGCATCATAGCCAGTTAACTGAACTAACCAATGCGAAAGCTGTTCAATCATTTGATGATAGCCTTGTGCTTGTTCAGTTGGGCAGAAAGGATGTAAATCACCAAATTCAGGCCATGTAATAGGCAACATTTCCGCTGCGGCATTCAATTTCATGGTGCAAGAACCTAATGGGATCATTGCCTGATTTAATGCGAGATCTTTGCGCTCCAAACTATGCATGTAGCGCATCATCTCTGTTTCACTGTGATAACGGTTAAAGTTTGGATGAGACAAAACTGTGTCGTGGCGTATCATTGATGGATTAATAATACTCACCTGAGATGCAAGCATTTTATCAAAATGCTCGAAATCTATTTTCTGTTCTTTTCCTGTAATAACAGCAAATAATTCGTTGAGATCTTGGCGTGTCGTTGTTTCATTCAACGTGACACCAATAGCACCATGAATATCAGTCCGTAAATTAATTTTGGCTTTTTCTGCTCGAGCAAGTACTGCGGTTTTATCAGCCACATCAATGGCTAAAGTATCAAACCAATTTTTATGACGAAGATTAAATCCAGCATCTTCAACCGCTTTGGCAAAAATAGAGGTGAAGCGATGAATACGTTCCGCAATGATCCTTAAGCCTTGAGGACCATGATATACCGCATACATTGCCGCGATATTGGCTAATAATACCTGTGAGGTACAAATATTAGAATTCGCTTTTTCACGGCGAATATGTTGCTCACGCGTTTGCATTGCCATGCGTAGTGCCGTATGCCCCGCAGCATCCCGTGATACGCCAATAATACGTCCCGGCATTGCACGTTTAAATTCATCACGACATGCGAAGAAAGCGGCATGTGGGCCACCGTAACCCATAGGAACACCAAAACGTTGTGCTGAACCAAAAACAATATCAGCGCCCTGTTTACCCGGGGCTGTTAATAGCACTAACGCCATCATTTCAGCTGCGACACAACTCACAATTTGGCGCTGTTTTAGTTTCGCCAATAACTCACTGTAATCATGAACCTCACCAGTTGTGCCAACTTGTTGTAATAGCGCGCCAAAAACGCCTTCGTGATCGAGCACTTTTTCTGCTTTATCAACAATAACTTCAAAGCCAAAAGTCCCCGCGCGCGTACGAACAACATCTAATGTTTGTGGGTGAACATCATCAGCTACAAAGAAGCGTTCTGCATCTTTAAGCTTACTAATTCGTTTCGCCATTGCCATCGCTTCAGCCGCTGCTGTTGCTTCATCTAATAAAGAGGCAGAAGCTAAATCTAAACCGGTTAAATCAATCGTTAATTGTTGGAAATTCAGCAGTGACTCTAAACGACCTTGTGAAACTTCAGGTTGATATGGCGTGTAAGCAGTATACCAACCAGGATTTTCTAATAAATTTCGTAGAATAACGGGTGGCAAAAATGCAGGTGCATATCCCATCCCAATATAACTTTTATAGCGTTTATTTAATGAAGCAATGGCTTTTAGCTCCGCAAGTGCTTCTTGTTCAGTTGCACCGCTCCCCACTCTTGGGGGCTCAGCCAATAAAATGGCTTTAGGTACGATATTTTCCGTTAGCGCATCCAGTGACGTTGAACCAACAGTTTCCAACATGGTTTTGATCTGTTTTTCTGATGAACCAATGTGGCGCTGAATAAATTCTGAACGGTTTTCTAATTGACTCAATGACATCGTCATATTTCTGTTCCCATTCCTTTCGCTGTTGTGAGTGAGGTCGGTTACAAAACAAAACGCCCCAGATAAATAATCATTGGGGCGTTTTAGCTTTTTTATTCTTCTTCAGCAATCAATTCTGAATAAGCATCTGCATCAAGCAAGTCATTCAATTCTGATTCATCGGAAATTTTAATACGGAAAATCCAACCTTCTTGATAAGGTTGCTCATTAACCAGCTCAGGGGAATCAACTAAAGCTTCATTCACAGCAATAATTTCCCCAGTTAATGGCACATAAATATCAGATGCCGCTTTTACTGATTCAACCACCGCACATTCACTACCAATATCAACTGAACTACCCAATTCAGGCAGATCAACAAACACCATATCACCTAATGCTTCTTGCGCATGTTCAGTAATACCGACTGTATATTCACCATTTCCTTCAGAACGCACCCATTCATGTTCACGTGTATATTTCAAATCAGCTGGGACATTACTCATCATTAACCTCACTCTTATTCTTCAAATTTTGCATGTACGTGAATTAGTCATTATTAAACGAGAGCTTTGCCTTCGCGAACAAAACCAGGTTTAACAACTTCTACGGGCATTTCCCGATTACGAATTTCAACAATAGCTTTATCTTGAACTGTGTTAGGCACTCTCGCCAAAGCGATACTAAAACCAAGGGTTGGAGAGAAAGAACCACTTGTGATAACGCCTTCTTGTAATTTACCGAGATCATCAGTGAAGCGAACAGTTTGCCCTGCACGTAAAATACCTTTATCGCGCATAACAATACCAACTAACTTTTCAGTGCCTTGCTCGCGCAATTTCTCTAATGCTTCACGCCCGATAAATTGACGATCTTCAGGTTTCCACGCAATTGTCCATCCCATATTGGCAGCCAATGGTGAAATCGTTTCATCCATATCTTGCCCATAGAGATTCATTCCGGCTTCTAAACGCAAAGTATCACGGGCACCTAATCCAGCTGGATGAACACCCGCATTAATTAATTTATGCCAAAAATCAATTACATCTTCTTTTGGCAAGGCAATTTCATAGCCTTTCTCACCGGTATAACCTGTTGTTGCAATAAATAAATCTCCCGCTTGAATGCCATAAAATGGCTTCATATCGGCTATTGCAAGGTTTTGCTCATCGGTTAGTAAGGTATGAATTTTTTGAGGTGCATTTGGTCCTTGAATGGCAAGAAGAGCGAGGTCATCACGGACGGTAATAGAAACAACAAAAGGTTTGGCATGTTGTTCTATCCATTCAAGATCTTTATCTCGAGTTGCAGAGTTAACCACCAAACGATAAAAGTCATCTTCGAGATAATAAACAATGAGATCGTCAATCACACCACCAGAAGCATTCAGCATGCCGGTATAAAGGGCTTTTCCTTTATCCGTTAATTTTGCAATATCATTTGCCAGTAAATAACGCAAGAAATCGCGACAGCCTTCACCCTGTAAATCGACAATTGTCATATGGGAGACATCAAACACACCCGCATCAGTCCTGACGAGATTGTGCTCATTAATTTGTGAACCATAGTGCAAGGGCATCATCCAACCATGAAAATCCACCATCTTTGCACCACAAGCTATATGTTCATCATATAGCGGAGTCTGCTTTGCCATGTACACCCTCTTTGCATTTAAAGATAAATAGGGCTCACGCCACTGATTTTATGCAAGAAATATCGTTTAGCCATACTTCAAATTATATTTTACCCATGATTTTCATCTCGGTATTTTAGATAGGATATAAACCCTATAGAGATAACTTGAACTATTTCGAAAATATACTCGTGCACAAATCATGACGCTACGCAAACGATAACATCTAATTAAAAGCTACCACCGTTTTTAGTAAGAAACCATAAAAAAAATAGGGCTTATATATATTCTGTATTACTCATTACAATGGATCTTATCCAGTAAAATTTGTTAAAAAATTGAGAATGGTCACTTAATCTCACTATATTCAAGGTCAAATCGTAGAATTACCCATCATAAAATGACCATTATCAGCAAAATCGCTATATGCCAAATAAACACTAACATTATTAAAACTAATGCTAAATTGCACTGTAATTAGAATTTCTCAACCATAAAAATGGTTGAAAGAAAAATAAATGTCTTTCTGCTGAAATAATCGCGTGATGTAAATTTAATAAGAAATTGAGAGAATTAGAGAGGAATAAAAAAAGAAGTCATTGGCAGTAATATTTGCGATTAATTACTGCCAATTAATTGAAGATGATGAATTTAACTCGCTAAATGGCTGGGTTCTTGTTGTAGCCATTCTGGCATATCAAATAATCCCATTGCATGATTAAGCAGTTGTGGTTTAACACCCGGTAAGCTGTCTGCGAGAATTAATCCAATATCACGTAATAATTTTTTAGCTGGATTATTACCATCAAACAATTCTCTGAAGCCCTGCATTCCCGCTAGCATGACTGCTGCGCTATGTTTACGGCTTCTTTCAAAATTGCGTAAATAGAAATACTGACCAAAGTCTTTCCCTTCGCGATGTAAGCGTTTAATTTCCCCTAATAACATGGCAACGTCCATGAATCCGAGATTAACGCCTTGTCCGGCAAGTGGATGAATGGTGTGTGCTGCATCACCCAGCAAAGCAAGACGTTGTGCTGCAAACTGACGCGCATAACGGCCTTTTAATGGAATGGTTAAACGTTCACTTGCCAATTCACACAAGCCGAGTCGCATATCAAAAGCAACGGCTAGCTCTTTTTCAAAATCATGCTTTTCTAACTGTTGGCGTCTTGCTGCTTCAGTGGCAGGTTGAGACCAAACAATTGAACAAAGATGAGGATCGCTCAAAGGTAAAAATGCCAATATCCCTTTTCCATCAAAAGATTGGCGTGCAACGCCATCATGTGGCTGTTCTGTACGAATTGTTGCAACTAAAGCAGTATGTTCATAATCCCAAAAAGTGAGCGGAATATCAGCATGTCCACGTAACCATGAATTTGCGCCATCAGCACCAACAATTAATCTTGCGGTCAGCATTGATTCATCAGTTAGAGTAATAAAGACATCATTTTCACCCCATACCACTTTTTGGATAGTCGCAGGCGCTAATAAAGTCACATCACGTAATGAAGCTGCTTTTTGCCATAATGCATCACGGATGACATTATTTTCCACAATCGAACCTAAGTGGCTTAGATTTTGCTCTTTTGCAGAAAATTGAATACGACCAAAGCTATCATTATCCCAAACTTCCATGCCTTTATAGGGTGCTGCTCTCATCGTTTTGATAGCAGACCAAACACCTAAGTAAGTTAATAATTTCTCACTGGCTGTATTTATTGCAGAAACGCGCAAAGAATAAGGCTGGGTTTCCGAAAATACATCTTTAGGTGGATGACTTTCAATAACAGCAATCCTTAGCCCAGTTCCTTCTAAACCACACGCTAAAGCTAGTCCAACCATGCCGCCACCAGCGATAACCACATCAAACGATTGCATAATTTTTATTCCTCTTAGTTTTGTGGTTATTGGTCTGCTACCCAGCCAAGTGTTTGACGAGCCAATACATCACGTACTTGAGGTAACATTTCCATGGCAATTAAACCCAAGTTACGCCCAACAATTAAAGGTAAACAACGATTTGCAAACATCCGGACTAAACCATCCGTGATAGTGACTGTTTTGTCTCTATCCACTTCCCGCGTTTGCTGATAAGTATTTAACAGAGAATAGGCACCAATATCCTGTTTCTGCGAATAAGCCATGACAACTGATTCAGCTAACTGCATTACATCACGAATACCAAGATTAAACCCCTGCCCCGCAATAGGATGTAATGTTTGAGCGGCATTACCTACAAGAACTGTACGGTGACTAATAGGATTTAACGCTTTTCTCAATGATAAGGGATAACAAAAACGCGTACCTGCTTGAGTTATTTTACCAAGACGCCAACCAAAAGCTTGCTGAAGTTTGCGAGTAAATGTTTCATCATCCCATGATTTAATCACATCAGCATGCTCTTGTTGGTGACACCACACCAAAGAACTGCGCCCTTGCGACATCGGTAATAAGGCAAGCGGGCCATACTCAGTAAAACGTTCAAAAGCTTGCCCTTGCGGGTCTATTGATGTTTTGACATTTGCAATAATAGCCACTTGTTCATAATGTTCTTCTTGCCACTGCACATGACAAGCTTGACCAACGGCTGAACGGCTTCCATCTGCCGCGACTAACAGTTCACCTGTTAGCGTATCACCATTATCTAAAGTGACACTGACATTATTGATAGAACGATGAATTTTTTCGACTTTGGCGGGGCAGTATAAAGTCACTCCAGGCGCTTTGCGCAATAATTCGAATAAACGCGCGCCTGCGTCGTGAAGCTCAATCACATTCCCTAATTCAGGTATCTGATGATCTTTGGCATCAATATTGACAAAGCCAGCATGCCCTCTGTCTGAAACGTGAACGTGGGTAATTGGCGTGACACAATCGGCGAAAGCATCCCAAATTCCCACTTTTGATAATCTTTGACATGTGCCGTATGCCAAAGCTATCGCTCTCGCATCAAATCCAGGATGTTTCATTGAAGGTAAAGAGGCTTCAATCAATGCTACTGGCAACTTTCCTTGGCTTAGTGAGGAAATTGACAACGCTAACGTTGCACCAGCCATTCCACCACCAACAATAATCACACTCATGTTCTATCATTACCTTCTACAACTAATTTAGGCGTTTTGTGCTTCTGCCATTAATGCTTCAATTTCGTCAGGATCTTTTACCACGGTATCAGTTAAATTCTCATTGCCATCGGCAGTAATAACAATGTCATCTTCAATCCGAATACCAATACCGCGATATTCTGGTGGGACATCAGCATCTGGGGCAATATACAAACCCGGCTCAATGGTGAGTACCATCCCCGGCTCTAAAATGCGATCGCGTTCAACACCATAGAAACCAACATCATGCACATCAAGACCTAACCAATGGCTTAGCCCATGCATAAAGAAAGGGAAATAAGCTTTATTTTCAATTAATTGGTCAACATCCCCATGTAAAATACCTAATGCGACCAAACCTTCTACTTTTATTCGTATGATTTCTTGTGTGACTTCATGAATGCTTGTTCCCGGGCGATACAAGGTAAGCGCTGTATTTAATGATTTGAGGACAATGTCATAAATTTCACGTTGTGGTCGACTAAATTTGCCATTCACTGGGAAAGTACGGGTAATATCTCCCGCATAACCTTCAACTTCTGCACCTGCATCTATCAGCACTAAATCACCGTTTTTCATTTCACTCTCATTTTCAGTGTAATGCAAGATACACGCATTTTCTCCACTGCCAACAATTGAGTTATAGGAAGGAAAACGGGCACCATGACGTGTGAATTCATATTCTAATTCACCACATAATTGATACTCATACATATTAGGTTTACAGGTTTTCATTGCGCGAATATGGCCAAGCGCAGAAATTTCACCTGCTTTGCGCATTGTGGCAATTTCAGCTTCTGATTTGAACAAACGCATTTCATGAACAATAGGACGCCAATCAATGATTGTGTCAGGCGCGCGTAAATTACGACGGCTACCTTTACGTAAAATATCTAACGCATTAAAAACGAGTTTATCAGCATACTCAAACTCACCTTGCGCATGATAAATAACATCAAGACCATTCAAAAGTTGATATAACTGCTCATCAATCTCATTGAAAGGTAATGCTTTATTTATCCCTAATTTTTCAGGTGCTGCTTCTTGTCCTAATCTGCGTCCAAACCAAATTTCAGCGGTTAAATCACGAACACGATTAAATAGAACAGTGTGGCTGTGCGTCTCATCACTCTTAATCAACAATAAAACTGCTTCTGGCTCACTAAACCCAGTTAAATAGAGAAAATCACTATTCTGACGATACGGATATTCACAATCTGCATTACGTTGAGCCTCTGGCGCAGAAAAAATAATTGCTGCACTTGCTGGCTCCATCTGAGCCAATAACGCGTTACGACGAGAAATAAATTCCTGCTTATTCATACCGTTTTTGCCTTATTATCTAGATCATTGAGTTTTGAGGCCATTTTTACATATCTATTTTATGTAAACCGCACTGTGTACAAACACCGAAACAGACGAGGGTAAAATTCATATAAATATAAAATAATCACTTTATATTTATTATGGCTATACCATGAAGACAGATGACATTTGGCCTAGATATCATCTGCTTTATTATCAGGGAGAATTTAGCTCAAAGAGCCAAATAACCCGTTAAACCAAAAAAATTAATGAATAACAGGTTTATCTGCTTCACCTATTTTTGGATCTTTTTTACCTTTCGTAAATGCAATGTAGCATAGCTGAACAGCAACTCGGACATATTCGATAACTTCTTCAAGTGCTTGTTCTAGCTCTTCTTGGTCTTCATCTTCTTCATAACCAAGCATACCAATATTACGCAAATCTTTAATGATTTCGTTAATTTCTTTATTACCAGTGAGATCAGGTTGAGCAACACCAATCCCTAATAAGAAATGATTAACCCAACCCGCCAAAGCATCAGCTTGATCAAAAACAGATGAATTTTCATCAGGAAGTAGCATGACAAAGGAAAATTCATTGTCATCTAATGATTCATAGGTTGTATCATATAATTCACGCAAAGGTTGAGCGATTGCTTGTGGAAATGCTAAACCATCATTAGCCAAATCATGGACTAATGTTTGCCAGCCTTGGTCACGACTACCACCACAGATCAAACCTGTAATCAAACCATGAATTTCTGCGGCAGTCAGTGCGATAGAATTTTGCTGGAGAAGAGTATCCAACGACGCATAATTTGGTAAAGAATTTTGTATAGACATTTGATTTCGTCATGTTAGCTAATGATTCATGATATGCTACCATCAAGAATAGTTACTATACCAGTAAGCATTTTGATCTGTATTTCCAAGAGCACTGCAAATAATCACAATTATTCTGGTTTATGTTAGCCTGCAAATGAGCAATAAAACGTAAATGGCTGGAGTAAATCAGTGTGGATAATAAAGATAGCATTTTATATCAATGGTATAGCTAAATTTTATCTATTTCACCTAATATTATATTTACGGTGTGTCTTATTTCGTATGGAGGTATCATGTCTGCACAACCGGTTGACATTCAAATTTTCGGTCGTTCAATGAGAGTAAATTGCCCAATAGAGCAAAAAGAAGCGCTACTGGCATCAGCACAAGAATTAGAACAACGCTTGCAAGACCTCAAAGATAGAAGCGGTGTAACGAATACTGAACAACTTATTTTTATCGTTGCATTGAATGTATGTCACGAATTAACACAAGAAAAGACAAAAACTCGTGATTATGCATATAATATGGAAGAGAAGATAAAATTGCTGCAACAGACAATTGAACAAGCATTGCATGATCAGGTAAAAATTACTGAAAGGCAAGTTACGCCTATTGAGTAAAATAGCTTAAAAAACAATCATTAGCATACAAAAATAAATAAAAATAAGGTTGCTTTTTAAATCTAGTTTCATACAATGAAGTCACTGAGTAACGATACAAGCTCTAAAAAATTTCTCTGAGATGTTTGTCAGTGGGCGAGTCCCCTGAGCCGATATTTCGAAAGAATAGAATGTAGTTATTGCGCTGGTGAGCATGCTTGATTCGCTCAAGAAGCCTAAAGGTTTGCTAAACTACGTTCACCTTGAACCAAGGGTTCAAGGGTTACAGCCTACGACGGCATCTCGGAGATCCCCCCTTTCATACCCGTTTTCACTCATTTATTTCCTTAATCAATACACTGATTTATTCAACAAACTCACTCACCATTTTTATTATTTTGAATTCAGCTTATTGATATCAAATTCAATTAGTCGATTTTTTATCCTAACCAATTTATTATTTTCAATTATGGCTAAAAATGACAAAAAGTCATATCAAACCATTTTCGCTAGCATCAATTTAATTGACTCAATATTTGATAACTTCATTATTTCCCACACAATTTTTTAAAATTACCTCATAAAGAAAATGTAAAAAAATTGACTTAAACCTTATTAGCTAAATAATTTTTACTGTACTTATTTTTAATAACCCTATAATAAATAATATCATCCCATTTGGTCTATCAATGGTCGTTAATTTATGCAAGATATTCAGTTAGAATTACGCCAGAAAATTCGTCAATCAATTCGGAAAATGCGCAAAGAGCTAACGGAAATCCAACAGCAAATTGCGGCACAAGAGATTGCGGATAAAGCAATCACGCATCCCCAAATAACTCAAGCGCAGAATATCGCCCTATTTCTTTCTTTTGATGGTGAAATTGATACACAACCACTTATTGATAAGCTTTGGCAACAGGGAAAACAAGTCTATTTGCCTGTTTTACATCCATTTAATCGCCATAATTTACTATTTTTACGTTACACACCAGAGACCTTATTAGTCAAAAATCGGTTCAATATTGCTGAGCCATCCCTTGATGTCACCCAAGTATTACCAATTAATGATTTAGATATTATGTTAATTCCATTAGTTGCTTTTGATAGTGAAGGGCAGCGTCTAGGCATGGGTGGTGGTTTTTATGACAGAACTCTCAGTCATTGGCAGCAGAAAAATTTTTATCCAATTGGGCTTGCACATGAGTGCCAGCAGGTGGAAAAACTTCCCTGCGCGCATTGGGATATTCCGTTACCTGAAATTATTACGCCGCAAAAAATATGGCATTGGAAAAATACCTATTAAGCTGTTTTTTGAAATTTACCGCCCAGAAAAACATAAAAAGCCATCACAAGATACCATTAATTATGGAAATTCAAAGTGATGGCTTTAGACAATAATAACCTATTTTAGAACAACAAACGTGCGCGGATAGTTCCCGGTAATTGTTTCAATTTCAATAGAATATCATCAGCTTGATTAGGTTCTTGTGTGATAATATCAATGACCACATAACCTACTTTTCCTGAAGTACGTAAATATTGCCCAACCACATTGATATTATTATCAGTGAAGACCTGGTTAATCCCATTAATAATACCTGGGCGGTTTTCATGAATATGCAATAAACGGTTAGTATCTTCCGTATGTACAGGTAATGAAACTTCAGGGAAGTTTACTGCCGATAAAGTGGAACCATTATCAGAGTATTTAGCTAGCTTACTCGCAACTTCCAGCCCGATATTCTCTTGTGCTTCTTCAGTTGAACCACCAATATGCGGTGTTAAGATCACATTATCAAACTTAATCAGTTCACTGATAAATGGATCATTCGGGTCATTATTACCCGCTGGCTCCGTTGGAAACACATCAACTGCTGCACCCGATAAATGTTTACTTTCTAATGCATCTGCCAATGCCGGAATATCGACTACAGTACCGCGCGATGCGTTGATGAAAATAGCCCCCGGTTTCATCAGCTCGAATTGGGCTTTTGAAAACATATTCTTTGTGCTTGGTGTTTCTGGTACATGTAAGCTAACAACATCACTCATATTCAGCAATTCAGCCACTGAACGTACTTGCGTTGCATTACCAAGTGATAATTTATTCTCGATGTCGTAAAAATAGACATCCATACCAATTCCTTCAGCTAAAATACTTAGCTGAGTCCCAATATGACCGTAGCCAATAATACCAAGGCGTTTTCCTCGTGCTTCATAGCAACCTTTTGCTTGCTTTTCCCACACACCACGATGGGCTTTCATATTCGCTTCTGGAATACGACGCAATAAAAGCAATAATTGCCCAAGCACCATTTCTGCAACGGAACGTGTATTCGAGAAAGGTGCATTAAAGACTGGAATACCGCGTTTAGCCGCTGCATCAAGGTCGACTTGGTTAGTACCAATACAAAAACATCCAACAGCAACTAATTTTTCTGCTGCTGCAAACACATCTTCAGTCAAATGCGTACGGGAACGAATACCAACAAAACGGGCATCTTTTATCGCTTCTTTTAATTCTTCTTCCGATAATGCACCTTTATGATATTCAATGTTGGTATAACCTGCAGCTTTCAGATTATCAACCGCGCTCTTATGTACACCTTCTAACAATAAAAATTTAATTTTTTCTTTTCTAAAGATACCTTAACCATTTACCCTACCCTACCATGCTTAATATTCATAATGGATGAACTTTCCGTGTACCAACATAGCAAAAAATAGCACAGTATCAATACAATCGTTTGCTTGCTTTATCGTATAAAGCGCGAAGAAAAAGAAGTTATATGGCAGAAAATTAGGTGCGGTAACATAAAATAGGGATTTCGCCTATTCAATAAGCATTAATGTGAGATATATCACCAAAATATTCTTTATTAAAAAAAGAAAATTTTATTTCTTGATAATATTTGAAAAGTAAGATGTAAACAGTAAATGCTATAGCAAAAAATAAGCCAGCATATTTCATTGCTAGCTTATTTTAATTTAATAATATTCAGTTATCTTTTTGAAATAACGAATTAATTACTTCAGAGTTTTAACACCATCAGGCGTTCCCATAAGAACGATATCTGCACCTCTATTTGCAAATAATCCTACGGTAACAACACCAGCAATGTTATTAATTTTGTTTTCCAGTGCGACAGGGTCAACAATACTCAAGTTATAAACATCTAAAATAACATTACCATTATCAGTCACAACATTTTGACGATATTCAGGAGTACCGCCCAATTTCACTAATTCACGTGCCACATAACTACGTGCCATTGGAATAACTTCAACAGGCAATGGGAATTTACCTAACACATCAACACGTTTTGACTCATCAATAATACAAACAAAAGTCTTCGCGATAGCTGCAATAACTTTTTCACGTGTGAGTGCCGCACCACCGCCTTTGATCATGTTCATATGATGATCAATTTCATCCGCGCCATCAACATAAACATCCAGCGAATCAACTGAATTACAATCAAAAACTGGAATACCGTATGATTTTAATTTTGCGGTTGATGCATCCGAGCTAGATACTGCACCTTCTATTTGACCTTTTATTGTTGCTAATGCATCAATAAAATGAGAAGCCGTTGAGCCAGTACCGACTCCAACAATTGAACCAGGTTTCACATAATCTAATGCTGCCCAACCTACCGCTTTCTTTAATTCGTCCTGAGTCATGCTCATTCCTTCCGCTAGTTTTAAGGAGTGTTTACACCAATTAATTCAGGTTACATAAGGCTTCAAACCTTACGGATTAATTAATACATTAGAAGCCAAAACGCTTCTGTCACTCAAGCCGCAAATTGTCTGCCAATAAATATGTAACCTAATATATGACGAGTATAATATAAGTAGTATATACCTAAGACTTTACAAGTTCAGCTTTGAACACCATGTTTGTGCACTATATCCATCATACTGCAAATAATTGTTTGCCGCCTATTTGATAGATATTTTTTCCTTTTTTGCTGCTGTTTTCACAAAAGAATTTAACATAAAAGATAAGTCTACAGGAAATAATGCAAATTTTTTGTGCGCATCACCGCTAGCGTATCCAATGTAATGCATATTTCGGATGTTATTGTGCAATAATATGTCATAGTGAGAAGAAGAATAACAACAAGGAGAACACTCCCCCATGAAGCGCCCTGATTATCGCGCATTGCAGGCACTGGATGCTGTCATTCGTGAACGAGGATTCGAACGCGCAGCACAAAAATTGTGTATAACTCAATCTGCTGTGTCACAACGTATAAAACAGCTTGAGAACCTATTTGGTCAACCATTACTTGTTCGTACTGTGCCACCACATCCCACAGAACAAGGGCAAAAGCTTTTAGCACTTTTGCACCAAGTAGAATTGCTCGAAGAACAATGGCTTGGTGATGAAAATGGTGGTTCAACGCCTTTACTGCTTTCTCTTGCCGTCAATGCCGACAGCCTTGCAACATGGCTATTACCTGCTCTAAACCCTGTTTTGAGCAATAGTCCTATTCGTTTAAATATTCAAGTTGAAGATGAAACGCGTACACAAGAACGTTTAAGACGTGGTGAAGTAGTTGGTGCCATCAGTATACAGCCCCAAGCATTGCCCGGTTGTTTGGTTGATAAACTTGGCGCACTTGACTATATTTTCGTCGCATCACCCGGTTTTGCTGCTCAATATTTCCCTGATGGTGTTACGCGTTCATCCTTGCTAAAAGCGCCAGCAGTTGCGTTTGATCACCTTGATGATATGCACCAAGCTTTTGTACAACAAAACTTTGGTTTATCTCCGGGCAGTGTGCCGTGTCATATTGTTAATTCTTCGGAAGCCTTTGTGCAACTTGCAAAACAAGGTTCAACGTGCTGTATGATCCCGCATCTACAAATTGCTGATGAACTTAAAAATGGCGAGCTGATTGATTTGACACCCGGTTTATGCCAGCGTCGGATGCTCTATTGGCACAGGTTTGCACCAGAAAGTCGTACTATGAAAAAAGTCACGGATGCGCTATTAAAGACGGGGCATCAAATGTTAAAACAGGAAGAAGATATTGATTTTTAACTGATATGATTGGCGATGGTATTCACATTGCGAATGTTACTCGCGCCTCTAAATCTCTTATTAAAATCTCACTAAGCCATTCCTGAATAACTCGGAATGGCTTAGATGCTAGAAATTAACGTTTTAATTCAAAAACAACATCAACCTGATCATTAAAATCAATGTTTTGCTTCCCGTAAGTTTCATTAATATCACTTTCAGGAGCCGCACTCATTGCAACTTTAGCATTGAATCTCATCACTGGAGCTGGATATGGAACCGCTTCAGGCGCTCGATAATTAATGCTATATACTGGACCTAACTGAACATTGAAGCCTTTTGCCAATGCAGTAGCTTGTTCAATCGCATCTTTAATTGCTTTTTCGCGTGCTTCATTACGGTATTGTTGCGGGTTATTCACACCAAACTGCACCGAGTTAATTTCATTTAAGCCAGCCGTTAATGCACCATCCAATAGTGTATTTAACTGATCTAAATTAGTGACTTTAACTTCAACAGATCGGATTGCGGTATAACCAGTAACTGATGATTTTTCAGCACTTTTGCTATATTCATATTTAGGCTGAGTACGAACATTTGCGGCATTAATATCTTTTTTATCAATGCCGTTTTTATTTAAAAATTCAAAATATTCAGCAACTCGTTTATCCACTGCGGCTTTTGCAGCTGCTGCATCCTTTTCAGTAACTTCAACATTAATATTTAACGTTGCCATATCAGGTACCGCTTTAACAACTGCATTACCTGAAGTTGTAATATGTGGCCCTTCAAGAAGAGGATTGGCTTGTGCCATTGCAGGAACCGCAATACCCGCCATCATAGCGGCAAGAACAAGAGACTTTAACTTCACAGGACCTCCTAAATAATAACTAAAAATAGTAAGTGGATAAAAAATACGTCCCACACTGTTAAACCTTAACACATTCTTAGAAAAGTACATTTCGGATTAATAAGAAATTACTTAATCATTTTTCTATTAATAATTAAGTCCCTGTTTAGCCAGTTGAAAAGCGATAAACCACATAACACCAGCCACAAAAAAGTTTATAATGCGCTGAGAATTTGGCTTATTCAATACAGGAGAAAACCACGCAGCTAATAAAGCTAAAGAAAAAAACCAAATAAATGATGAAGTTAATGCGCCAGCAGTAAACCAAGGTCGTAATGAACTCTCTAGCTGACCACCTAAACTTCCTAAAACAACAAAAGTATCTAAATAAACATGAGGATTTAGCCAAGTAACAGCAAATAACGTCACAATAACGCGAAAACGAGTAGCAACTTGATTAACTGCTTGTAATTCAAGATTACTGTAATTTATGGCTGAGCGAAAAGCCCCAAATCCATACCAACTCAAAAATGCAACGCCTGCCCATGTAATGAGTTGGGTTAATATCTCAGATTGGCTAAGCAGAGCACTTCCACCAAACACACCTGCAATAATCAATATTGTGTCACTCAGTGAGCATAAAAATGCACTCATTAAGTGATATTGTTTACGACTCCCTTGCTGTAAAACAAACGCATTCTGAGGCCCCAGCGGAATTATCATTGCAGCACCTAATAATGCGCCTTGAAAACAAACAGTAAACATTCATATAACCTTACTAATTATTCATATTAATTAGCCAGATTTTAGCGATAAAAGATTATTAGCAAAAATTATTACTTCTTATACCTCATTAGCTATTTTTATTATTTAGAAGATTGATAATTGAGGGAGATGTTATATGAAAAATAAGACGTTCAGATGAACGTCTTATTTAATGTAGCAATTAGGATGGATTTACTCTTCAGTCGAATTTTTTGCAACAGCTTGAGCTTGTTGGTGTAAATGAACATCCATTTGTGGGAAAGGAATACCAATATTGTGTTTATCAAGAGCGCGTTTAAAGTTCTCCATCAAATCCCAATATACGGGCCAAGTATCACCGTTTGTCGTCCAAAAACGGACGAGATAATTTAATGATGAAGGCGCCATTTCATTTAAACGAATAGTGACACCTTTGTCATGCATAATACGGCTATCAGCTGCAACAATATCACCTAGCACTTTTTTGACTACATCAATATCTGAATCGTAAGCAACTCCAACGATAATATCTGTGCGGCGATTCGGTTCGCGAGTAACGTTAATGATGTTATCACCAATGATTTTACCATTAGGGATAACAATGATGCGGTCATCAGAAGTTCTCAACGTGGTAGAGAAAATTTGAACATTACTTACTGTTCCTTCTACTGCACCAATCTTGACATATTCTCCCGTTTTTAATGGTCTAAAGACCACCAACAATACGCCAGCAGCAAAGTTACCTAATGAGTTTTGTAATGCTAAACCAACCGCTAAACCAGCAGCACCAATAACCGCGATAACAGAAGCGGTTTGCACGCCAATCTTGCCAAGTACAGCAATCAACGTAAATGCAATAATGGCATAGCGAACTATCGCAGATAAGAAGTCACTTACTGTTGAGTCAATACCGCGCATTGTCATCAAACGATGTAAAACACGACCTGCCCATTTAGCCAATATAAAACCAACAATAAGAATGACAATTGCAGACACGATATTTACGGCATACTGAACTAATAGATCCTGATTTGCAGCAAACCAACCTGTCGCGTTATCTAACGCGCCAGTAACATCTTCAGTATTCATATGATCTCTACCTTAGAATTTAATTACTTGTGAAATAATAATATATGCCTTCAATTATTAAAGTTGCCTTGATTACCCATTTAAATCACATCGACTTTGGCTACTCATGGCACAACTGAATTGCGTTGACTAAAAACTTATTGTCTACAATTCGAATTAACAGACATTCTTACACCTTCAACGTTTATCATTTAAAGGCTTTCAATAAAATACAATCAGCAACGATAATAACGGTAATTTGTTAAAATAGGCAACACATCTATAATAAACTTTTATCTTTATTGTTTATTTTCAAGTACAAACCTTTTGTATTCATTTGTCATGCTTAAAAAATCATCTATCCCACAAAAAGCCACACTTTCATTGTCATAATAGCTCATGCCTTCTTCTAGCCCATCAACTTCAAAAGTAAGTTGATTCGCCCGGATCATGACTTCTTCATCATCTAAAATTAATGTATATTCATGACCAATCAATTCCCACTGTTTTTCGCTACCTTTAATGGATTCATAGCCCGACTCAATATCATCTAATAGGCTTAAATCCCCTTTAACTTCTTCATTCAGCCAATAACCAACTGCTTCATGATCCATAGAAAATTTAGCAGATATGTTGCCTGCAATGTCTTGGAAAAATTGATATTCCATAAATTACCTCATACTCATATTTCCAAAATAACGTCTACTTGGAATGGCATCACGAATGAAAAAGAAAGAAATGATAAATAGTATTAGCGATCAGTTCTTTCAACTAAAAAATATTCTTTTCACCAAAGAATCTATTTGAGTAATCTAGTCAACTTACTCGGCTATGTCGACGGTTTTTATATAATTTATATAATTCAACAAGAAACAAATCCAATTGTGATGAAAAATATTTATATTACAAACCAAGATAAACTCCAAATAGCGATAGTCACTAAAACGAAAAAGGCTCCCGTTTGGGAGCCTTGCAAAACATTTTAACGAGAAATTAAACTGCTGTTTGGAAAATCACACTATCTGCTTTTTCAGTATATTGTTCAAGCTGATCAAAATTCAGATACCGATAAGTATCGGCAGCTGTTTCATCCACTTTATCCATAAACTGTAAATATTCAGATGGTGTTGGTAGGCGGCCTAATAGAGAAGCAACAGCTGCAAGTTCCGCAGATGCTAAGAACACATTGGCACCTGTACCTAATCTATTCGGGAAGTTACGTGTTGATGTCGAAACTACAGTTGCGCCATCAGCAACACGGGCTTGGTTACCCATACATAAAGAGCAACCAGGGACTTCAATACGCGCCCCACTCTTACCAAACACGCTATAATAACCTTCTTCAGTTAATTGTGCCGCATCCATCTTCGTCGGTGGTGCAACCCATAAGCGAGTTGGTAATTGCCCTTTGTGCTGATCAAGCAACTTAGCAGCCGCACGGAAATGCCCAATATTTGTCATACAAGAACCGATGAAAACTTCATCAATTTTTTCGTTTTGTACATCAGACAATAAACGCGCATCATCAGGGTCATTTGGCGCACACAAGATAGGCTCTTTGATTTCATTTAAATCAATTTCAATAACCGCTGCATATTCTGCGTCTGCATCAGCTTCAAGAAGTTGCGGATCTGCTAACCAATTTTCCATGCCTTTAATACGGCGCTCAAGTGTACGACGATCACCATAACCTTCTGAAATCATCCACTTCAGCAACACAATATTGGATTGTAGATACTCAATAATAGGTGCTTTGTCTAACTTAATTGTACAACCCGCAGCTGAACGTTCCGCTGAAGCATCCGCTAATTCAAATGCTTGTTCTACTTTGAGTTCTGGCAAGCCTTCAATCTCTAGAATACGGCCTGAGAAAATATTTTTCTTACCTTTCTTCTCAACAGTGAGCAAGCCATCTTTGATAGCATATAGCGGGATAGCATGGACTAAATCACGTAAAGTGATCCCCGGCTGCATTTCACCTTTAAAACGTACCAAAACAGATTCTGGCATATCCAGTGGCATTACCCCGGTTGCCGCCGCAAAGGCAACTAGCCCCGAACCTGCTGGGAAAGAAATCCCTATTGGGAAACGCGTATGCGAGTCACCGCCCGTACCAACTGTGTCTGGCAGTAACATACGGTTTAACCATGAGTGAATAATACCATCACCCGGACGGAGTGAAACACCACCACGATTCATAATGAAATCAGGCAGCGTGTGGTGAGTCGTTACATCAACAGGTTTTGGATAAGCCGCTGTATGGCAGAATGATTGCATAACCAGATCAGCTGAGAAACCAAGACAAGCTAAATCTTTCAACTCATCACGTGTCATCGGCCCTGTCGTATCTTGCGAACCCACAGAGGTCATTTTCGGCTCACAGTATTCACCAGGACGGATCCCTGGATGACCACAAGCACGACCTACCATTTTTTGCGCTAGCGAGAAACCTCTGTTACTTTGTTCAACAGATTTAGCATGACGGAAAACATCTGATGTTGCTAAGCCTAAAGATTCACGCGCTTTACTTGTTAACCCACGACCGATAATCAATGGAATACGTCCACCAGCACGAACTTCATCGATTAAAACATCTGTTTTCAGCTCAAATGTTTCCAGCAACTCACCTGTTTCGTGATTTCGAATTTCACCTTTATATGGGTAAATATCAATCACATCACCCATATTCAGTTTGGAAACATCAACTTCGATTGGCAGTGCACCCGCATCTTCCATGGTATTAAAGAAAATTGGTGCAATTTTACCGCCAAGAACAACACCACCGCCCTTTTTGTTAGGAACAAATGGAATATCATCGCCCATAAACCACAAGACAGAGTTAGTTGCAGACTTACGGGAAGATCCTGTCCCGACAACATCACCAACATAAGCTAAAGGGAAACCTTTTTTGCTTAATGCTTCAATTTGTTTAATTGGGCCTACATTACCAACTTCATCAGGCTCTATGCCATCACGTGGGTTTTTCAACATTGCAAGCGCATGCAATGGAATATCTGGACGCGACCATGCATCCGGTGCAGGAGACAAATCATCTGTGTTTGTCTCACCCGTCACTTTAAATACAGTTACAGTGATTTTTTCTGCAAGTTCAGGGCGTTCTAAGAACCATTTCGCATCTGCCCATGATTCAATAACTTGCTTAGCATATTCGTTGCCTGCCTTGGCTTTTTCTTCTACATCATAGAAGTTATCAAACATCAACAGAGTATGTGTTAATGCTTTTGCTGCAATAGGCGCTAATTTTGCGTCATCTAAAGCTTCTATCAAGGCATGGATGTTGTATCCGCCTTGCATTGTGCCTAGCAATTCTACCGCTTTTTCAGGAGTAATCAGAGGAGAGGTAGTTTCACCTTTCGCGAGAGCGGCTAAAAAGCCGGCTTTGACATAAGCTGCTTCATCAACACCAGGGGGGACGCGGTTAATCAGCAGATCTAACAGAAACTCTTCTTCACCTTTTGGTGGATTTTTTAAGAGTTCGACTAGTGCAGCGACTTGTGCCGCATCTAATGGCTTAGGGACAATCCCTTGAGCGGCACGTTCGGCCACGTGCTTACGGTATTCTTCTAGCACGACGTTCTCCTCAATTCATTTTAATTTATATACCCGGCTGTCTGCACCATCATGAAAAACTAATCATCCGGTGCCAGGTCAGAGGAATTTGCTCGCATAATCTCAATGGCAGTAGAATTATGTCCAGCTTTGGGCTTCCAGCATAACAGAATTTAAATGGAATGTTAATTCATTCACAAGAAAGTAACATTCTCTTGTGACTTCGACCTTTAATCATAAATTATGGATCGATATTTGACTTAAGTAACAATAAACAGTTATTAAGAACAGATATAACCATACTTTTTATAATGCATTTATTCTGTTAACGCACTCACTTTAATGATTTTTCCTTTCTCATATCACAAATTAAAATGTGCTTTTAGATAAAACAAAATGACAACTTTCAAGAAACATAAAAATGAGTCGATAAAATACGCTATTTTATTGTCCTACTGTAAAAAATAGACAAAAAAAACGGCCTCACAATGGAGACCGTTTTGATTTCTTCAATTTCAGTAATTAGAAAACATTATTTTTTCTTTTTCGCTTTCGCGTTTGGTAAGTCAGTGATGCTACCTTCGTAGATCTCAGCTGCCATACCAATTGATTCATAAAGCGTTGGGTGAGCATGGATAGTCAATGCGATATCTTCAGCATCACAACCCATTTCGATAGCTAGACCAATTTCGCCCAGTAATTCACCACCGTTAACACCAACAACAGCACCACCGATAATACGGTTAGATTGTTTGTCGAAAATTAACTTGGTCATACCTTCTGAACAATCAGATGCAATCGCACGGCCAGAAGCAGCCCATGGGAATGTTGCAACTTCATAGCTAATGTTTTGCTCTTTAGCTTCTTTCTCTGTCATCCCAACCCAAGCAACTTCAGGCTCAGTATAAGCAATTGATGGGATCACTTTTGGATCGAAGTAATGTTTCAGACCTGAGATAACTTCTGCTGCAACGTGACCTTCATGTACACCTTTGTGAGCAAGCATTGGTTGACCAACAATGTCACCAATGGCAAAGATGTGAGGAACATTAGTGCGCATTTGTTTATCAACATGGATAAATCCACGATCATCAACTTCAACGCCAGCTTTACCAGCATCAAGGTTTTTACCATTAGGTACACGACCGATAGCAACCAGAACTGCATCATAGCGTTGTGGTTCTGCTGGCGCTTTTTTACCTTCCATAGAAACATAAATACCGTCTTCTCTTGCTTCAACAGCGGTAACTTTAGTTTCTAATAGCAGGTTGAATTTTTTGCTGATTTGTTTAGTAAAGACTTTAACAACATCTTTGTCAGCCGCTGGGATGACTTGGTCAAACATTTCAACAACATCAATCTGAGAACCTAGCGCGTGATACACAGTTCCCATTTCTAGACCGATGATACCACCACCCATAACCAATAGACGCTCTGGAACTTCTTTCAGTTCTAGCGCATCAGTTGAATCCCAAATACGTGGGTCTTCATGAGGAATAAATGGTAACTGAATAGGACGTGAACCAGCTGCAATGATAGCATTATCGAAGTTGATAGTTGTGTTACCGTTTTCACCTTCAACGACTAATGTATTCGCACCAGTAAATTTAGCAGTACCATTAACGACCTGAACTTTACGGCCTTTAGCCATACCAGCCAAACCACCTGTCAGCTGATTAATAACTTTCTCTTTCCACACGCGAACTTTAGAGATATCTGTTTTTGGTTCGCCAAAAACAATACCATGTTCAGCTAATGCTTTAGCTTCTTCAATAACTTTTGCAACATGCAATAGTGCTTTAGAAGGAATACAACCTACGTTTAAACAAACCCCACCTAGAGTGGAATAACGTTCAACTAAAACTGTTTCTAAGCCTAAGTCAGCACAACGGAAAGCAGCAGAATACCCTGCAGGGCCTGCACCAAGCACAACGACTTGAGCTTTAATTTCAGTACTCATCATGACCTCTTTTTGTTTTGTCCAGCGGGCCGCCGAAAAAACGAATTATTCCACCGGAAGTACACACACGAGCAGTTTACCGAATTGTTAACACCCTGAAAAGGCTGATTGCGTGATGTAACTCCCAACGTTTCGGATGAACAGTAAAAAATTTTACCTCAACCTAAATAAAGCAGACCGGCTAATTAGCCGGCCTTATTTATTACATCACCAGACGGCGAATGTCGCTCATCAATTGACCAACAAGTGTGATGAAACGAGCGCCATCAGCGCCATCAATTACACGGTGGTCGAATGAAAGAGACATAGGTAGAATCAAGCGTGGTACGAACTCACTGCCATTCCAAATAGGTTTGATAGAAGAACGTGACAGACCCATGATTGCAACTTCTGGCGCGTTAACAATTGGTGCAAAACCAGTTGTTCCGATACCACCAAGGCTAGAGATTGTGAAACAACCACCTTGCATATCAGATGCAGTCAGTTTACCAGCACGTGCTTTCTTAGAAACTTCCATCAATTCACGAGACAGTTCTAAAATGCCTTTTTTGTTCACATCTTTAAAGACAGGAACAACCAAGCCATTAGGTGTATCAACAGCAATACCAATATTGATATATTTTTTCATGAATAGGCGTTGTCCATCTTCAGAAATAGAGCTGTTGAAACGTGGCATTTCTTCCAGTGCACGAGCAACTGCTTTCATCACAAAGACAAGAGGCGTGATCTTAACACCAAGTTGTTTCTTCTCAGCTTCTTTATTTTGCTGTTTACGGAATTCTTCAACTTCAGTGGTATCAACTTCTTCCATCAATGTAACGTGCGGGATCATAACCCAGTTACGGCTCAGGTTTGCACCTGAAATTTTCTGGATACGGCCAAGTTCAACTTCTTCAACTTCACCAAACTTGCTGTAATCCACTTTAGGCCATGGCAACATACCCGGCAAACCACCGCCAGTTGCAGCTGCTGGAGATTCAGCACGTTTAACGGCTTCTTTGACATAAACTTGTACGTCTTCACGCAGAATACGGCCTTTACGTCCAGTTCCTTTCACTTTAGAAAGGTTAACACCAAATTCGCGAGCTAAGCGGCGAATAACAGGTGTTGCATGGATGTATGCATCATTTTCAACAAATTCATTTTTGCTATCAGCTACTTTGGCTGCTGGTGCTGCTGTCGGAGCAGGAGCCGCAGCAGGTGCTGGAGCAGAAACTGCTGGAGCTGCCGCTGGTGCCGCGCCCGCAACTTCAAAAGTCATAATTAGTGAACCTGTTTTAACTTTATCACCAACTGCGATCTTAATTTCTTTAACAGTACCCGCGAAAGGTGCTGGAACTTCCATTGAAGCTTTATCACCTTCAACAGTAATAATAGACTGTTCAGCTGAAACGCTATCACCAACTTTAACCATGATTTCAGTGACTTCAACTTCATCGCCACCAATATCAGGTACGTTAACATCTTTAATTGCAGAAGCTGTTGGTGCAGCAGGTGCTGGAGCTGCCGGTGCTGCTGCACCCGCAACTTCAAAGACCATGATCAGTGAACCAGTTTTAACTTTATCACCTGATGCAATTTTGATCTCTTTAACAGTACCCGCGAAAGGTGCTGGAACTTCCATTGAAGCTTTATCACCCTCAACAGTGATCAGAGATTGCTCTGCTTCAACTTTGTCACCGACTTTGACCATAACTTCGGTGACTTCAACTTCATCACCACCGATATCGGGTACTTCAACTTCTTTCAAAGCTGCTGCCGCAGGTGCCGCTGCTGGAGCTTGAGCAGCAGGCGCTTCAGTAGGTGCTGCTGCCCCTGCTGAATCTTCAAAGACCATGATCAATTTGCCAGTGGTGACTTTGTCACCAACCGCAATTTTAATTTCCTTTACAACACCCGCTTGTGGTGAAGGGACTTCCATTGAAGCTTTATCACCTTCAACAGTGATCAGAGATTGCTCTGCTTCAACTTTGTCACCGACTTTGACCATAACTTCGGTGACTTCAACTTCATCAGCACCGATATCAGGCACTTGAATTTCAATAGACATTGATTTATTACCTCTTATGCCAGACGCGGGTTAACTTTTTCTGGATTGATGTTGTATTTTTTAATCGCTTCTTCAACGACTTTCACATCAATCTCACCACGTTTAGCCAATTCACCTAATGCTGCAACAATGATATATGATGTATCTACTTCGAAGTGGTGACGTAGATTTTCACGGCTATCAGAACGGCCGAAACCATCAGTACCTAATACGCGATAATCGCTTGCTGGTACGAAAGTACGAATTTGTTCTGCAAACAGTTTCATATAGTCAGTTGATGCAACTGCTGGTGCTTCATTCATAATTTGAGCAACATATGGCACACGTGGTTCTTGTGCTGGGTGCAGCATATTCCAACGCTCACAATCTTGGCCATCACGCGCCAATTCAGTGAATGAAGTAACGCTATACACATCAGAACCAATACCATATTCAGTCGATAGGATGTCAGCAGCATCACGAACATGACGCATCATTGAACCTGAACCTAGCAGCTGAACTTTACCTTTCTTACCTTCAATAGAAGCTAGTTTATAGATACCTTTACGGATACCTTCTTCCACGCCTTCTGGCATTGCTGGCATGTGATAGTTTTCATTCAGCGTAGTGATGTAGTAATAAACGTTTTCTTGTTTCTCACCATACATGCGCTCTAAACCATCTTGCATAATAACAGCAACTTCATAAGCATAAGCTGGATCATAAGAAAGACAGTTAGGAATAGTCAGTGATTGAATATGGCTATGGCCATCTTCATGCTGCAAACCTTCACCGTTTAGTGTTGTACGACCTGAAGTCCCACCAATCAAGAAGCCACGTGCTTGTTGATCGCCTGCTGCCCACATTAAGTCACCAATACGTTGGAAACCGAACATAGAGTAGTAGATATAGAATGGGATCATTGGGAAGTTGTTAGTGCTGTATGATGTTGCAGCTGCTAACCAAGATGAACCTGCGCCCAATTCGTTGATACCTTCTTGCAGAATTTGTCCTTTAGAATCTTCTTTATAGTAAGCAACTTGCTCACGATCCTGAGGCGTATACTGCTGGCCTTTAGGGCTATAGATACCAATTTGACGGAACAGACCTTCCATACCGAAAGTACGTGCTTCATCCGCAATAATTGGGACTAAACGCTCTTTGATTGATTTGTTTTTCAACATTACGTTCAATGCACGAACAAATGCAATCGTTGTTGAAATTTCTTTAGATTGCTCTTCAAGTAATTGGCTGAAATCTGACAGTGCAGGAACATCCAATTTCTCATCAAATTTAGGACGACGAGCGGGTAAATAACCACCTAATGCTTGACGACGCTCATGAAGATATTTGTATTCTTCAGAGTCTTTTTCGAAAGTAACATATGGCAGTTGTTCTAGTTGTTCATCCGTAACTTGAACATTGAATTGATCACGGAAATGACGAACGCCATCCATGTTCATTTTCTTCACTTGGTGAGCAATATTTTTACCTTCTGCAGTTTCACCCATACCATAACCTTTGATGGTTTGAGCTAGGATAACAGTTGGTTTACCTTTAGTGTCTTGTGCTTTTTTAAATGCAGCATACACTTTCTTAGGATCATGACCACCACGGTTCAGAGCCCAGATCTCATCATCAGTCATATCTTTAACTAATGCAGCTGTCTCTGGATAGCGATTGAAGAAGTGCTCACGGACATAAGCGCCATCACGTGATTTAAATGTTTGGTAGTCACCATCAACGGTTTCATTCATCAGTTGAACAAGTTTACCGCTAGTATCTTTACGCAGTAGCTCGTCCCAACGGTCGCCCCACATAACCTTGATAACTTGCCAACCAGCACCACTAAAGATGCCTTCAAGTTCGTTAACAATTTTGCCATTACCCGTAACAGGACCATCTAAACGTTGCAAGTTACAGTTAATAACAAAGACTAAGTTATCTAACTTATCGCGAGTTGCGATAGTAATCGCGCCTTTAGATTCTGGCTCATCCATCTCACCATCACCAAGGAAGGCATAAACACGTTGGTTTGAAGTATCTTTCAGACCACGGTTATCAAGATATTTTAAAAACTTAGCTTGATAAATTGCATTAATCGGACCTAATCCCATAGAGACTGTTGGGAACTGCCAGAATTCAGGCATTAGTTTAGGGTGCGGATAAGAAGATAGGCCTTTACCATCAATTTCTTGACGGAAGTTGTTCAATTGTTCTTCAGTTAAACGGCCTTCGAGGAATGCACGAGCATAAATGCCTGGAGAGATATGACCTTGGAAGAATACTAAATCTCCGCCATCATTATTGTTATGAGCGCGGAAGAAATGGTTAAAGCAAACTTCATACAAAGTTGCAGCAGACTGGTAAGAAGCCATATGGCCACCCAGTTCTAAATCTTTTTTAGAGGCGCGCAGTACAGTCATTACTGCGTTCCAACGAATTGCGGAACGAATACGGCGCTCCAAATCCATGTTGCCAGGGTATGCAGGCTCATCTTCAACAGCAATAGTGTTGATGTAATCAGAACTATTAGATGCACCAGCAGCAATATTAACGCCGCCTTTACGCGCTTCATTCAATACTTGATCAATAATGAACTGAGCACGATCAACACCTTCTTCACGGATGACCGATTCAATCGCCTGTAGCCAGTCGCGAGTTTCAATCGGGTCCACGTCATTTTTCAACATATCTGACATGGTGTATTCCTTATCTGTTATCTGTTTTTTAATGTTTATGTGGAGCCTATCTCCACGCTACTCTACTTATCAATCAACCCCAAAATAGCGGGAAGATAGGCCCTGCTGGTATTGCCGCTAAAACCCTCAAAAGAGGATCATCACCATAATACAGACGCAGCAGTCAGGTATCTGTATTACTAATTTTTCAATTCAGGATGTTGCTGTAACCTACGTAAAGAGCGCTCTCGTCTTGTTTGTTCTCGGCTCATATCCAAAAGTAGCTCTTCAATAAAAGCCAAATGACGATGAGAAGCTTCGCGCGCTTTTTCAGGTTCTCTCGCCATTATAGCGGAGAAAATTTGTGCGCGATGTTCACTCACTGCGGTATACATTTCTTTACGGGTATATAAAAACTCAAAATTTTGACGGATATTTTGTTCTAACATCGGCGTCATACAGCTCAACAAGTGCAATATCACCACATTATGAGCGGCTTCAGTCACAATAAGCTGATACTGCAAAACAGCGTCAGATTCTGCATCAATATCACCACTTTGTTGAACTTTTTTAATTAATTCATAGCTTTGTCGAATACGATCTAAATCTTCATCAGTACCACGTAATGCTGCATAATAAGCCGCAATTCCTTCAAGAGCATGACGAGTTTCAAGGAGATCAAATTGAGATTCTGGATGGCCGGCAAGCAGTTCAGCTAACGGGTCACTAAAACTCTGCCACATTTGCTTTTGAACAAAAGTACCACCACCTTGACGACGAGATAAAAGACCTTTGGCTTCTAGCGTTTGGATAGCCTCACGCACTGATGGACGGGAAACATCGAACTGTTTTGCAAGCTCGCGTTCAGGAGGTAACTTCTCTCCAGGGCGTAATGTTCCCTCAAAGATAAGGTGTTCAAGACGCTGCTCAATCACATCAGATAATTTTGGTTGGCGAATTTTACCGTAAGCCATAACCTGCCATATTTATTTTGATTAATTATTGATTGCGTATTAACCAGTGTTAATTGGTAATACCAATTTTTCTATGGGATTATAAAGTAACAAAGTATTCACTAACTGTCCATAAAGACCTTGTGCTAAATCATAAAATCCTGCAAATTTTAACAGATTTTTTTAAAATTTAGCATAATTTGATAACTAATCACGCCACTTCTCGTACCCTATTTTAACAATAAAATCGTATTAATATTCTTAAATACAGTAAACTGAAACGATATAGCCACAATTGATATGAATTATTATGCAACTTAATTGCATTTATATGGATATTGTTTTTTATAGAAATAAATAACGTTTATATTTTAAGCAACATAAATTAATCAAATACCTAATTATTCAAATAGCTCGCCATTTTTCATAGTAAATTAGCCATTTTTTAATCAGAGATTTGTCAATTTGATTGGAAAATGAGAGGAAGATTGGGTGATGTGATAAGAAGAAAAGAGCAAAATTTGCCCACTAAGTTAGATTATTATCTATTTCAACATCATACTTATCAATTAAACATTATGCCCCCTCTTATTCATCAAAGGGGGAGCTAAAACTTATGCTTTCATTCCAAGCTAATATTTAGCTAAAGCTTTGAATTATTTGCCAAATGAATTTCATTGGTTTGATCTTAATGAAAAACTAATGATTAATTGACGTTATTTTCAACAGTAGGTTCTATAAAACGCATAGAAAGATCCATTGCTTTTATGTGTTTGGTCAATGCTCCTACGGAAATAAAATCAATACCAGTTTGAGCAAATTCTTTTATGGTATCTAGAGTCACATTTCCCGACACTTCTAAAGCCGCTTTATTATCAGCCAAAACGACAGCTTCTTTCATCATATTGATAGTAAAATTATCTAACATGACAATATCTACATCAGCTTTGATTGCATGAAGTAGCTCATCTAAATTCTCAACCTCAACTTCAATGGGCACATCAGGATAAGCCTGTCTTGCTAATTGAACTGCTTGGTTAATAGATCCTGCGGAAATGATATGATTTTCTTTAATCAAATATGCATCAGATAAACCAAGGCGGTGGTTAATCCCTCCTCCCATCAGTACTGCATATTTTAACGCAGTTCTTAATCCGGGAATTGTTTTACGAGTATCAAGTAACTTAGCTCTTGTCTCTGCTAGCTGTTCCACATACTTAGCTGTAATTGTAGAGACTGCTGACAAGGTCTGAATAAAATTCAAAGCTGTTCTTTCACCAGTCAATAATATTTGTGATGAACCAGATAGCTCACATAAGACTTGATTAGCCGAAACTTTATCACCATCATTTACATGCCAAACAATATTGATTTGGTCACCAAGTTGTTTAAAAACTTCCTCTAACCACTTTTGCCCACAAAATACGCCATCTTCACGAGTAATAATTCTTGCTTTAGCTTGTGAATCTGATGGTAATAATTGCCCTGTTATATCATTTTTTAGATCAATGAACTGCCCAAGATCTTCTTTTAGCGCCGTGCTCACCATAGAGGGAATATCTAATGCAAGTCTTTCAAATAACATTTCTTTTCGCTGATTTTCATCGTAACGTCTTGTTGCCATCATTAAACTCCAAAATATGCATTTTACTCTTTGCCAGCTATGCTAATCTATTTCTCTCAACATAATGAATACAAGCGGAATAAAGAGAAACGTTATCATGATACCAGATATGACAATATCTAACGGGTGGCTAAAAAATGTGGTTCACATACCTTCACCATACCATGATGAGCGCCCTACAGATATCACTCCCACACTTTTAGTTATTCATAATATCAGCTTACCGCCTGGTCATTTTGGTGGAAATTATATTAATCAATTATTTACCGGAACACTAAATCCAGCAGAACACCCATTTTTTGAAGAAATCAAACACCTTAAGGTCTCGGCACACTGTTTAATTCGTCGTGATGGGCAAATCATTCAATATGTTCCTTTTCATTTAAGAGCTTGGCATGCCGGTATATCTTCTTATCAAGGAAAAGAGAAATGTAACGACTTTTCTATTGGTATTGAGTTAGAAGGAACAGACTTTGAACCTTTTACTTCTGAACAATATGAATCGTTAGCTAAGTTAACCAAAACACTTATAGACCTTTATCCTGAATTACAAAACAATATTACGGGCCATAGTGATATTGCGCCAGGGCGTAAAACAGATCCCGGCCCTTATTTTGATTGGCAAAAATTCCAACAGTTTTTAAATAATATTGCACCAGATTAATATCCTCACCGAACACATTTAATTTCATTAATTACACTTCCTTATAATCAATCTAAAATTAGTTAGCTATATAATATAAAAATTATATAGCTAACATTAATTATATAATGCCTTACTGCCTTTTATGCTATAGATTATCCATAAATTTAAAGTCTTAATTTTATTTTTATTTAATAATGAATTACATTTGCGAACATACTCGCAAAAAAATGTAATGTTATCCTTTTTTTATTTTAAGATTACGAACCTATTTGTAAAATGAGTTATCCTTCATTTAAATTAGCCATGAAAGCGTTAAAAATTAAATCTCAACTAACAAGGAGATAAATATGAACCAAAAAGGATTTTCTTTAATCGAAATAATGATTGTAATAGCAATTATTTCTATACTAAGTGCCATTGCGATCCCAGGATATCAAAGCTATATGCAAAAAGCGGCAATAACAGATACACTTCAGACTATTTTACCTTATAAAAATGGTATTGAGATTTGTTCTTTTAATAGAGGAACAGTATCGGGGTGTAATGCCGGGATTGAAAATATCCCTATTGATTTAAAAGGTAAATATATTAAATCTATAGACGTTAAATCTGGCATAATAACCTTTAGTGCAGATAAAAGTTTATTAGGACTATCTGTAACATTGACCCCCATTATTTCAAATAATAACACACCGTTTAGATGGGAAGTTTTATGCAAAAGCAAAGATGAAAAACAAAAAGAATTATGTGAAAAAACATTTGTATTTTAATGAAGGTTAAATAATAAATGATAAACACCAGGGAAACACAATTTATATTCAAAGAATTAAAAAATATTTGTGACAAACATTATATTATTATTGTTGATTATAATGAAAAGCGCTTATCAATAGCGCTATCTAAAAAACCTGAAGATAATATTCTTGCTACTTTACGGTTTATTGCCAGTGTGCCTGTTTGTTATGATATATGGCCAAAAGAAAAAATTGACCATTATTTTAATCAAAAGTATGAAGAAATTCAGGAACCTGAACCCGCATATAATCCAGATGAAAATGAGCAATTAAATACATCTTCACCCGCAGTCGACTTTGTAGAAGAGATGTTAAAATCTGCGGTACGAAAACGCGCTTCAGATATTCATATTGAACCAACAAAGCAAGGTATAAAAATCCGCTTACGAGTTGATGGAAAGCTCTATTTTATCCCTTCTCCGCCAATTGAAATCAATAATGAAATTGTCGCACGAATTAAAATACTATCAAAAATGAATATTGCTGAAAAAAGATTACCCCAAGATGGGCAAATGACTTGGTACTGTGATAATCAACATTATGGTATTCGTATCTCAACGATTCCGATTCTTTATGGAGAAAAACTCGTTTTACGAATACTCAGTACCCAACTCAAATACTCACTTGAACAAATAGGCATGTGTACAACGTTATTACAAAACTTAAAAAATAATCTTATGCAGCCACAAGGTTTAATTTTAGTAACTGGGCCAACAGGCAGTGGGAAAACAGTGACTCTTTATAGTGCTTTGGAATATCTGAATCATTCATCGCGTAATATATCCACTATCGAAGATCCTATTGAAATTCCGTTACAAGGAATAAACCAAGTTCAAGTAAATGATAAAAACGGCATGAATTTCGCCCATATATTACGCGCATTACTCCGGCAAGATCCCGATATTATTATGATAGGAGAAATTCGCGATGAGGAAACTGCTCAAATTGCAACGCGAGCGGCACAAACAGGCCATTTAGTCTTATCAACATTACATACTAATTGCACATTCAGCGCTATTGAGCGCATGCAACAATTAGGTATTGATAAAACTCAATTAAGTTCTTGCTTGAAAATGGTCATTGCACAAAGATTGGTTCGTAAATTATGCCCTAATTGTAAGGAAACTCACCCAAAAGAAGTTGTTTTAAATGAGAATGTCATGATCAATGAGTGGTCTTCTAAAGGATGTGAACTGTGTTTTGCAGGATTCATGGGAAGAACCGCAATTTATGAGCACATTAATGGCGATGCTATCACATCTGTTTTTTCTAGTGGAAAAACAGGTACACCTGATTTTATAACACTTTTTCAATATGGTTTAAATTTAGTGGAATCTGGTGAAACGACTTTACAAGAACTCTACTCCATTACAGGAAAAGGGGAAGCAATTTAATGTTTATCTACTCATATACAGCATTGCTTAATGATAATTCTATCATTCGTGACACCATAGTAAGTAAAAATAAAAAATATGCTTATTTTGAAATTTTAGAACTTAGACAAACTCCGATCAAGATAACTCTAAATGCTATATTTATTTTAAACTCAAAAAACATTGATTATAGGATTCATTTTTTCCATCAACTCAGTACATTAGTATCATCAGGAATAAGCTTATTACAATGTTTAAATATATTAAACGAAAATTGTCATTTACCTTTTTGGAAAAAGCTAATATTCACTGCAATAAGGGATCTTGAACAAGGTAACAACCTTACTGACTCATTAAAAAAACAGCCTATTATTTTTAATAATACAATTATAAGTTTAATTAAAATTGCCGAGAACACAGGACAATATGAGGATAATTTCCATATCATAGTTGAAATTTTAGAAAATCAAAAAAAGACCAATCAACATATACGAAAAGCTTTAAGGTACCCAATAACTTTACTCTGTTTTTCTACTATTTTAATTTATATTATGTTGATTTTTGTTCTACCGCAATTTAAGAGTGTCTATGAAAGTTTTCAACAAGAACTTCCAATATTAACCAAATGGATGATCTATTTATCAAACTCTCTAATTAATCATCTATCAACCATTGTACTTTTAATATCCTTCATATTGATTTTTTGTTTTAAATTCAAACAACACTTATCTATTCTTTTTTCTAAGTTTATTCACTTTATCCCATTAGTTAATAGATTAATTAAACTGAGTAATATCAATATCTATTTTCTAACATTATATTCAACATTACAAGCTGGATTAAATTTAAATGAATGCTTAAAATGTACAACTAAAGCTGTTCATAATCCAATTTTTAACAAAGAAACGATTATTATTCATGATTCCGTTATTCGCGGAAATTCATTATCTAATGCTGTTAAAAATAGTCAATTTTTTCCTAAAATTGCTACACAGTTACTTTCTATAGCTGAAGAATCAGGTCAATTACCTCATTTTACAAAATACCTATTTGATTATTTTTCAGAACAATATGTATTACAAACAGACAAAACACTCAAAAATTTAGAACCAATACTATTGCTATGTATGGCTTTTATCGTTGGTACACTCATGTTAGCAATGTATCTGCCTATATTTAATTTAGGAAATGTAATAACCGGAATTTAATTTTTGATTTAAATGTAATTTTCTCGCTTTTGATAGAAAAAACTTATTACAATTAAGGAGGCTTATTAATAATGGTGAAAAGTATGGAATAGAGACAAACATCGGAAATCGGTGTAACCTAGTCTACTTTTACATATGTGAACAAGATTATGGCTTATATAGTTGCTCTTACAGGTGGAATTGGTAGCGGTAAAACCACAATAGCCAATGAATTTGCAAAACTCGGGATTGAAATTGTTGATGCAGATATCATTGCTCGACAAGTCGTTCAACCAAACACACCTGCTCTAGGTGCTATTATAAGCCACTTTGGCCCCAGCATTCTTTCTTCTGACGGTTCCCTTAATCGAGAGCGTCTTAGACAAATCATATTTTCTGATGATACGGAAAAAAAGTGGTTAAATGCGCTACTTCATCCTCTCATTCAGCAAAAAACACAAAATCAACTACAGAAATCTAACAGCGCTTATGTTTTATGGGTTGTTCCTCTATTAATTGAAAATAATCTAACGCATTTAGCTGATAGAATACTTGTTGTCGACGTTACGCCAGATGAACAACTTAAACGAACAATCCAAAGAGATAATGTAAGCGAAGAACATGTGATAAGTATTTTAAATGCTCAATCAAGTCGAGAAAAACGCTTATCATATGCAGATGATGTTATCACCAACCATGACGGTGAATTAAATATTGCAGACAAAGTCGCAAAACTACATGAGAATTACATTATATTAGCACAAAAGAAAAATAGGAATTCGGTATGAGTGAGCCAAACACAACTGACTTTATCATTTATGAATATCCATTGAATGAAAAAACCCGTTCATGGTTACGCCTCGAGACATTACTACAGCAAGTCTACGAATTAAGTCACATTACATCCTACACATCTGGTGTTGCTTTTTTTCGGTCTGTTTCTGAACTCATTGAAATACTTGATAGGGGCGAAATTCGCTCCGATCTTATCAAAGATCTTGAAAAACATCGTAAGCGCTTAGCTACATGGGCTGAAGTTCCCAATGTTGATAACGAACTCATTACCATATTGCTTAAAGATCTGGCTGATAAAACGCAAGAGCTGATTTCTGCACCACGGTTTGGTCAAAAACTAAGAAGTGATAAAATTATTAGTATGGTTCGCCAACGTTTAAGTATTCCTGGCGGATGCTGTAGTTTTGATCTCCCTGCATTTCAATTATGGTTAAATATGCCGCAAGAACAACGAGACAATGTAATTAGCTCTTGGCTACAAGGTCTTCAACCATTAAAAGATGCATTAGATACTATTTTAAATCTACTTCGCCAGTCTGGTTCGTTTGAAACACAAGAAGCCCATAATGGTTTTTACCAAGATATTGTCGAAGATAAAGAATTACTGAGAGTTGGTTTACCGGCTGACCAGCTAATATTCCCTCAAATTTCAGGTCATAAAACACGATTTGCAATTCGTTTTCTTCACATTGACAGTGAAAATGGTATTGTACCTGCAAAAATGTCTTTTGAATTATCCTGCTGCTAATTTAAGTAAGAAGAAACCTATGAGCGAACAAATTATAGTAAATTGCCCAACCTGCCAAAAACCAGTTGTATGGGAAGAAAAAAGTCAATTTCGACCATTTTGTAGTAAGCGTTGTCAGCTTATCGATCTTGGGGAATGGGCTGCGGAAGAAAAGCGCATAGAAAGTAGAAGTGATATTTCCGAAAGTGATGTTTGGAGTGAGCAACCTGATGATTAATAATAACATCATAAAGTAGCGCATTAACACTATTTATCATTTTTAGCTGATTGTCTTTGAGATAAATATTGTTTTTAAAGTAAAAGAATTCATACAAAAATTAGATGCGAAAAACGTGTATGGAATAAAAAACTTCAATACAATATGTGTTCGCATTTAATTAAATCTTGCTATTCGCTATTTCAGTGACATGTACTAAAGTCATTGATAATAAAAGTTGTATTATTCAACTTATATTATTTTAAGTAAGTATTAATTAAGTAAGAAATCATAAGATAGAGCAATTCCGGATTATGGTTGTTATAAACGAAGAGAATTGCTATCTCTATATCGATTTTTATTTATGTTTTAACATATCAACAATAATGCGGTTGGCAGGAGGAAACTCTTCAGCCACCAAATCGTTCTGGTCTATCCAACGACTTCTTTGCCCTTCTCTTCCATAAGGCTCGTTATTCCATGCAGAAACTATGTAAAAATAAATAGTTACATGGCGCTCATCAAATTCATGTTCTACACAATGAAAAAGCTCGCATTCAGTCACAATAATACCAACTTCTTCTTCAAGTTCACGCACTAATGCTTCTTCTGGTTTTTCACTAGTTTCTAGCTTTCCGCCAGGAAACTCCCAAAAGCCAGCCATATGTGTTCCATCAGGACGTTCTGTAATGAATATTTTTTCATTACTATTACGGATAATCCCAGCAGCTATATAAAGATGTTTTTTTTTCATAATTTCTTCAATAAATAAGGCAGGAAACAATCATCACAAATTATCTTCAAACACATTATTTGAAGATAATTTTGGATACATTTTAAAAATCACCAAGGAAAGTTAATAAATTAATTTGACTGATAAAACAAGGCGGGAATATCCCGCCTATTATTTAAATCAATCATAAGTCATTAATAATTACTTTAATTTACCATGACATTGTTTATATTTTTTACCTGAACCACAAGGACAAGGATCATTACGACCAATTTTATGACCTTGAGTTGCAATTTTAGCTTCAGCTTCAGACATCAATGATTCATCACCTGAATCATGGCTCAATTGCTGTTTCTTCGCTAAACGTTCAGCTTCTTCTTTACGTTGCTGCTCTAATTGCTCCACTTCTTCTGGTAAACGAACTTGAACTTTAGAAAGTGTGCTAATAACTTCGTATTTTAACGTTTCCAACATATTCGCGAACATATTAAAAGATTCACGTTTATATTCTTGTTTTGGATCTTTTTGAGCATAACCGCGTAAGTGAATACCTTGACGCAGGTAATCCATTGATGCCAAATGCTCTTTCCACAAAGTATCCAGCGTTTGTAACATGACACCTTTTTCAAAGTTACGCATCATTTCAACACCAACAATTTCTTCTTTTTGTTGGTAAACTTCTAATGCTTTAGCCATGATACGTTCACGCAATGTTTCTTCATGAAGCTCAGGTTCTTTATCCAACCATTCTTTAATGGGTAAATGTAAGTCAAAGTCATTTACTAAGCGTTTTTGCAGCCCTTCAATATCCCACATTTCTTCAAGTGATTGTGGTGGAATATAGATATCCAATGTTGAAGTAAAGACATCTTCACGGATGCTATCAACCGTTTCTTTGATATCACCACCATCGAGCAACTCATTACGTTGAGTATAAATAGCACGACGTTGATCACTTGCTACATCATCATATTCAAGAAGCTGTTTACGAATATCAAAGTTACGGTTTTCAACTTTACGCTGCGCATTCGCAATTGCTTTGGTAACCCATGGATGTTCAATTGCTTCCCCAGGTTTCATACCTAACTTACGCATCATTCCCGTCACTCTGTCAGATGCAAAAATACGCATTAATGCATCTTCCATTGAGAGATAGAAACGTGATGAACCTGCATCCCCTTGACGACCAGCACGTCCGCGCAACTGGTTATCAATACGACGAGATTCGTGGCGCTCTGTACCAATAATATGTAAACCACCTGCTGCCAATACTGCATCATGGCGTAGTTTCCAAGCAGCTTTAATTTCGTCAATTTGCTCTTGAGTTGGATTTTCTAAACTAGCGACTTCAGACTGCCAGCTTCCGCCTAACATGATATCAGTACCACGTCCGGCCATGTTTGTTGCGATTGTTACCGCGCCAGATTGACCCGCATTAGCAATAATATCCGCTTCCATCGCATGGAATTTGGCGTTCAAAACATTATGGTCAATTTTAGCTTTTTTCAATGCATTAGAAATAAGCTCAGATTTCTCAATTGAGATTGTACCAACGAGCACAGGCTGACCATTTGCCGTTCTTTCACGAATATCTTCAATAATTGCATCAAATTTATCTGCCTCATTCATATAAACTAAATCAGGTAAATCTTTACGCACCATAGGGCGGTTAGTTGGGATAACAATGGTATCTAGTTTATAGATAGAACTAAATTCGAATGCTTCAGTATCCGCAGTACCTGTCATCCCCGCCAATTTGTCATATAAACGGAAATAGTTTTGGAAGGTAATCGAAGCCAAAGTTTGGTTTTCATTTTGAATTTCCACACCTTCTTTTGCTTCAACCGCTTGATGCAAACCATCTGACCAACGACGACCTTCCATTGTACGACCCGTATGTTCGTCAACAATAATAACTTGGCCATCTTTTACAATATAATCGACATCACGGGTAAAGAGTGCGTGAGCGCGTAAGCCTGCCATAACATGGTGCATCAGCATAATATTAGACGGAGAATATAACGATTCACCTTCTTCCATCAGCCCTTCTTCAGATAACAGTTGTTCAATTAGGACCAAACCGCGTTCTGTGATAGTGACTTGGCGAGATTTTTCATCAATAGAAAAGTGGCCTTCACCTTGGAAAGTGTCAGAGTCTTCTTTCTCTTGACGAACTAAATTAGGGATCAGCTTATCCACTTTTTTATACAGCTCAGAGCTATCTTCCGCAGGTCCCGATATAATTAGTGGAGTACGCGCTTCATCAATAAGGATTGAGTCAACCTCATCCACAAGTGCATAATTGAGTTTACGCTGAACACGTTCTTCTGGGCTAAAAGCCATGTTGTCACGCAAATAGTCAAAACCAAATTCATTGTTTGTACCGTAAGTAATGTCAGCCGCATAAGCTTCACGCTTCATTGGTGCAGGCATACCCGGTAAGTTGATACCAACCGATAACCCTAAAAATTCAAAGAGTGGGCGGTTATTTTCAGCATCACGTTTTGCTAAGTAATCGTTTACTGTAACAACGTGAACGCCTTTACCACTGAGGGCATTCAAATAAGCAGGTAGAGTAGCCGTTAATGTTTTACCTTCACCTGTACGCATTTCAGCAATACAACGTTCATTTAAAACCATCCCACCAATTAACTGCACATCAAAATGGCGCATCCCAAAGACACGTTTACTTGCTTCACGGACGGTTGCAAATGCTTCAGGAATAATGCTATCTAAGCTTTCATTTTTCTTTAAGCGCTCACGAAATTCTTGAGTTTTTGCTTTAAGTTCTTCATCACTCAGTTTTTCAAACTCAGGTTCAAGTCGATTGACTTTTTCAACTTCTTTACGCAAACGACGCAGAGTTCTGTCATTACGGCTACCAAAAACTTTAGTCAGTAATTTTGTTAACATAATTATATATTCTCAGGTAATTCAAATAGTTATTAGCTAATAGGCCATTATTTTCAAGTAAAATAATCCCATTTATTTAATGAGATAAAACAATATTTGAGTAGTTAACTCGAGCCTAATACTGGTCCAGCACGAATACCATGTACCTGAGCAATCCAAATGGCAGGTTGATATGAAATAACAAGAGGGTAAATATAGCGATTAGATAGCAATGCTATATTTTCATTCCATTGAAGTGAACGTTGCGCCAGCATGGCGTACAACGTGTCTAGCATAATTTGGGGTGCCAACAGAGAGTTATTTTTCTCATCTTGTTGGTTTGCATCATCATTTTCAGTCGTAGAAAATGCAAAAGTTAATTGTCGAATAACATTTCTTACAGCATGTTGCTGCCAATAATTGACTGAATAAGAGGAAGAAGAAGATGACCGCTGAGGGCTTTGTTGTGCAAACAAATTATCATATGCACTTACTGCTTGATTTTGGCGATTAACAGAAGAAGTGTTGAATTGGGCGTGCTGTCCTTCAGACAAAGCACTTAAAATCGCAGGCATGCCAATACCAGTAGCCACCACGCCTAATAATAGGTGTGACCAAAAGTACCGTCTACCAAATTGTCGCCAAAGATTTAAAATACCCATCAAACTCTTATATTATTTTATTGCTACAGTATTTTATAATTAATTACTATATAGTACATAACTAGTGATAGTACATAACCCGTACTAAAGTATTTAATCTACTCAAAAGTGGAGCTAAAAATGAGAGATAGTCATCCACAAGCACTGTTCGATGTTCTAGAAGAGTCAATCGCAAAAACGAGTAACCCCTTGCGAACTATTCAACGTAATGCTATGGCAATAAATAAATTAAACCAAGCAGTTAAAGCATTATTACCTACAGAAATAAAGCCTATGTGCCGCGTTGCAAACTATCGTAATAGCATTTTAGTTATTGAAGTTGCGAACGCTAGCTGGATGACCCGGTTAAATTACGAAAAACTTAACTTACTTTCAGCATTACGAGGTTCCATTCTACCATCTTTATCTTCCATAGACATCAGAATCAACCCTGTTATCATGCGAAAAAAGCCTGAAAATAGCTCATTGAATAATCAAACGGTTAAATTTAATCAAATTCCCAACAAACGTAAGATAAGTACAGAGACAGCTACGCATCTTTTGCGTTTGGCAGAAAATAGTTCGAAAGGATTAAGGGAGAGATTAGAGAGGCTAGCTGCACTGGCCGGAGAGAGTACCAGTGCAACCAACAGAAAAAGCTAACCACTTATTTTAAGTAGTAGCTTAGTTGCAGTTTAATTTTATCATTATAAATGCAACTCTATTTTACCCATTAGATTAAGCGAATACAGCAGAAGACGCTTTAAATGCTAATGGTAATTCAGCTTCATCTTCGTATGTGACCAAATCCCAAGCAGATTCTTTTGCTAATACAGCTTGCAACAACTTGTTATTCAATGCATGCCCAGATTTATAGGCAGTAAATGCACCTATAATATTATGGCCACACATAAATAGGTCACCAATAGCATCGAGCGTTTTGTGGCGAACAAATTCGTCTTCAAAACGTAAACCATCTTCGTTGAGAACCCGATAGTCATCAACAACGATAGCACAATCGAAACTACCACCTAAACATAGGCCTTTAGATTGCAGATATTCAATATCACGCATAAAACCAAATGTACGAGCACGGCTAATTTGACTTACAAATGCTTCAGCAGAAAAATCGATTTTATAACGCTGAGTGCTGCTATCAATTGCCGGATGATTAAAATCAATAGTGAAATCCAGACTAAAACCATTATATGGTGTGAATTCAGCCCATTTATCACCATCTTCTACGCGTACTTTTTCTTTAATACGTAAGAATTTTTTCGCACAATTCAATTCTTCAATACCCGCATCGAGCAATAAGAATACAAACGGTGCTGCACTGCCATCCATAATTGGGATTTCAGGCGCATTGACTTCAATAACAATGTTATCAATACCTAACCCTGCTAAAGCAGCATTCAAATGCTCTACTGTTGAAATACGCACGTTATCTTCATTAACTAAGCAAGTACATAACATGGTATCGCGAACAGACTTCGCATCAGCCGGAAAATCAACCGGAGGATTTAGGTCAGTACGACGGTAGATGACCCCAGTGTTTGCCGACGCTGGACGCAAAGTAAGCGTGACTTTTTTGCCGGTATGTAAACCAACACCAGTCGCTTCAACTATACGTTTTAGTGTCCTTTGTTTGATCATCGTATTTTTCTCGCAATGTTATCAGTCCTACCAATCATCTTAACAGATGGCTGGTAGGAAAGTTTAGCACAAAAAGCGGAGAAACCAATAAATTAGTCAGCTTGTTTACGCAAAAACGCAGGAATATCTAAATAATCAGGTTCCTTGTTTGTTTGCGTACCTTGGTCATTTACTGCTTTCGCTGCCGCTGGTTTTTCTTCTGTCAATGATGACATACTGTTTTGCATCTGCTGATAACGTTGTTCCATAGATGCTTGCTGTGACATTTTGTTATTGACTAAAGTAATTTCTGGACGTTTATCCATACCAATACCCGTCGCAACAACAGTTACACGTAGCTCGTCATTCATTTCTGGGTCAAGTGAAGTACCAATCACGACAGTTGCATTATCGGATGCAAATGCACGGATGGTATTACCCACTGTCTCAAATTCATCCAAACGCAAGTCGAAACCAGCTGTAATGTTGACAAGAACACCACGCGCACCAGAAAGATCGATATCTTCCAATAGTGGGCTAGAAATTGCCATTTCAGCAGCTTCCTCTGCACGGTCTTCGCCTTGAGCAACACCTGAGCCCATCATTGCGTAGCCCATTTCTGACATCACAGTACGCACGTCAGCAAAGTCCACGTTCATCAGACCTGGGCGAGTAATCAGTTCTGCAATACCTTGAACCGCGCCTTTAAGTACATCATTTGCTGCGCCAAAAGCGTCAAGTAATGAAATACCACGACCCAGAACTTTTAATAATTTATCGTTTGGAATGGTAATTAATGAGTCAACATGTTTAGAAAGCTCAGTAATTCCTGATTCCGCAAACGCCATGCGTTTCTTCCCTTCAAAATTGAAAGGTTTAGTCACCACAGCAACTGTTAATATACCCAGTTCTTTAGCAACTTCAGCAACAACTGGAGCTGCACCAGTACCTGTTCCACCACCCATACCAGCTGCAATAAAGACCATGTCTGCGCCTTCTAACGCATTACGCAATGCTTCACGATCTTCTTCAGCGGCATTTCGGCCAACTTCAGGGTTTGCACCAGCACCAAGGCCTTTAGTTATCCCTGTACCGATCTGGATAGTTTGTCCGACTGCGGTTTTCCGCAGTGCTTGTGCGTCAGTGTTGACAGCGAAGAATTCAACGCCCTCAATACGCTCACGCACCATGTGTTCAACAGCGTTTCCGCCGCCGCCACCAACACCGATGACTTTAATCACCGCATCGTTGGTTAGCTCCATTGGTTCAAACATAATGTCTCTCCGTTTTGTGCTGACTTCGAAGCTAATAATATGCTTCTGAATAAAAATTAAAATTCTTTTCTCAGCCAACCTGTGATTTTACTAAACCACCCTTTAACTGAAGCACGTTTTTCCGTTTCGGCATCGTCACCAATATGGCTTTCTTTACCGTAATGCAGAAGCCCAACCGCGGTTGAATAATATGGCTCCTGAGCATAATCCGTTAAACCTGTAATATTAAGTGGGGTTCCAATTCTCACTTGAGTATGGAAAACCTTCTGTGCACATTCGACTAAACCATCAATTTGTGCAGCTCCCCCAGTAAGTACAATTCCCGCGGCCAAATGGTGTTTGACACCCTGTTGGCGTAACTGTTCCTGCAAATTTAAAATTTCTTCATTTACAAGATTTAAGAGTTCTGTATAACGCGGCTCAATGACTTCAGCGAGAGTTTGGCGCTGCAAACTTCTTGGTGGGCGCCCGCCAACACTTGGCACTTCAACTGTTTCATCTTTACTCACAATCGAGCCAACAGCACAACCATGCCGAACTTTAATAGCTTCAGCATCACTAGGTGGAGTCCCAAATGCATAAGCGATATCACTTGTTACAACGTTTCCTGCATAAGGGATCACTTTAGTATGACGCAATGCGCCACCTGTGTAGACTGCCATGTCCATGGTGCCGCCACCAATATCGACGACACAAACACCAAGCTCACGCTCATCTTCTGTCAAAACAGAATAACTCGCAGCAAGGCCAGCGAATATCAGTTGATCAACCTTCAGTCCGCAGCGTTCAACAGCTTTGACTATATTTTTTGCCATATCATTATGACAAGTAATCAAATGCACTTTTGCCTGCATACGAACACCGGATAGACCGACAGGGTTCTTAATACCCTCTTGATAATCAATCGCAAATTCTTGTGGAATAACATGTAAAATTCGATGTTCATCACGAACGCGGACTGATTTAGCGGTATGAACAACGCTATCGACATCCTCTTGAGTAACCTCTTCTTCAGAAACTGGAACCATACCAATTTCATTTTGGCAGCTAACATGCTTACCAGACAAAGCAAGATATACTGAAGATATTTGGCAATCTGCCATCAATTCTGCCTGATCGATTGCTCTTTGCACACATTTAACAACAGACTCAAGGTCGTTGACACCACCTTTGTCCATTCCACGAGATGGACAGCTTCCCACCCCGATAATATTCACCATACCATCGGGCAGAATTTCGCCAACAAGGGCTGATACCTTGGAAGTTCCAATCTCAAGGCCTACAACTAATTTTCTGTCCGTCGTTTTAATCATTTGCTTCTGCCTAATCTAAGTTATTAGCAATATTACTATTGTAACCCAAGTGGCGCATCCACTAGAAGGGGAGCCCATCCCACCGCAGCGCCACTGGTATAGCGAAGGTCAACATAGTCAACACGTTTATCTGTGACTTGCTGCAAAAGCGGATAAAGTTCAAGAAAATTATTTAACCGCCCAAGTATATCTTTTTTACCAAGTTCAACGCGTATATCGTTATCTAATATCAGTTGCCAAGCATGCCGTGCTGTCATTGATACAGACTTTAGTTTTAAATTTTGTTCTGTAAGAATTTTTCTAAATAAAATATACTCTTTAAGCACTTCTTTCTGGCTTCCTTGAGGCCCATAAAGTAAAGGATAATCACCTTTACCATTCTCTTCTTCAGGAAGACGGAAAACTCGCCCTTCACTATCAACCATGCTTTGGTCGTTCCATCTCGCATAAGGCACATACTCCACGAGATGGATCTTTAATTCATCAGGCCACTGTTTGCGTACGGTGACTTGACGGATCCAAGGCATTGCACTTATCTGGTTTTGGATAGCATTAACATCAACTGTCATATAGGTTCCTGGTTGCCCAAGCGCTAATATGGCTTTGCGGACATCATCGTTTTTTGTGTAATGCCGTTCGCCTGTTAATACTAACTTGGACATCGGCAACCTATCGGCGTCCTTCATCCAATTCATGACTGTCCAACCACTCCAAATGATTGTACCAACAACCATGAGAAAAAAAATCAACCCACCAAGAAAAACACCATTGCTTGGGCCTGAATTTGGGTCATTGTCGTCATCATGATTATGTTTATGATGCCGAACATTTAATGCTGCCTGTGACATATCAGTTAGCCAATTCCCAAAAAGACTCGCACGACTGAGATAACTCATTGTTTATTTGATGGAAAACAGCCATTGCAGTAAGCAAAGATTGCGTTTCACACTGACTACCTGCTAATTTTTCATCAAATAATTCACACGTTGTCCCAGTCATCATTAATTAAACCTCAGCCATAGGCGGTTGTAATTTTGTTTCAGCAAGGTTACGCGCTATTTTACCGATATTTCCTGCACCTTGAACTAAAATTAAATCATTTGCATCAAGTGATTGAGCTAAAATCTGAGAAACTTGCTCCGGCTCCGCAATATAAATCGGATCTAATTGCCCGCGATTACGTATTGTCCGGCACAATGAGCGGCTATCCGCCCCCGGAACGGGTTTCTCGCCCGCAGGATAAACTTCTAACATTAGCAGCACATCGACTTGGTTAAGAACATGTGCAAAGTCATCATATAAATCGCGCGTACGTGAATAACGATGAGGCTGAAAAACCATCACAATACGTTTATCCGGCCATCCTGCTCTAGCTGCTTTAATGGTTGCATCAACTTCTGTTGGATGATGGCCATAATCATCAACCAACATAACTTCACCTTCTTTGCCATTAACATGGCGTAAAGAAAAGTTACCTAGAAAATCAAATCGACGCCCTGTTCCTTGAAATTCAATTAATGCAGATAAAATATGTTGGTCATCAATACCTTCTTCAGTTGCAACTGCAACGGCTGCTGTTGCATTCAAAGCATTGTGTCGACCCGGTGCATTCAGAACAACTGTCAATTCAGGCATATTCTCACGTGCAATCGTGAAAAAGCCTTGGTTACCTTTTTGTTCATATTTGATGATACGGACATCTGCATCTTCACTAAAACCATAAGTGGTTATATAGCGACTCACTCTTGGCAGTAAAGAGCGGATAACCGGATCATCAATACACATCACTGCACGACCATAAAATGGCAAATTATGTAAGAAATTAATAAAAGTATCTTTTAGTGATTCAAAGTTCCCATGGTAAGTATCCATGTGATCGGCTTCGATATTTGTCACAACAGCAACGAGCGGCTGTAGATGCAGGAATGATGCATCACTTTCATCTGCTTCAGCAATTAAATAGCGGCTACTTCCCAAACGCGCATGGGTACCTGCCGATTTTACTAGCCCACCATTCACAAATGTTGGATCTAAACCTGCTTGCCCATAAATACCGGAGATCATCGCCGTTGTCGTTGTTTTACCATGTGTTCCTGCCACGGCAATACCATGACGGTAACGCATTAATTCAGCTAACATTTCAGCCCGGCGGATCACTGGAATACGTAATTCATGTGCAGCTTGGATTTCTGGGTTATCACTTGAAATCGCAGTGGATACAACAACAACACTGGCATCTTCAACATTTTCAGGGCGATGATTAAAGTAGATTGTTGCACCAAGTTCAGTTAGTTGCTGTGTTACCGCGTTAGGTGCTAAATCAGAACCACTAATGATATAACCTTCATTTGCTAAAACTTCAGCAATTCCGCCCATACCAGCACCACCGATGCCGACAAAATGGATATGTCTGACTCGTCTCATTTCTGGCACTGATGTTCTTAATTTCGCCAATTGTTGTGTATTCACTATATTTCTTCACTTTTTATTAATGCTACATCTATGTAAATTGACCAACAGCTGTCACTTTTTAGCAACTTCACATAATACTGAAGCAACACGTTCTGTCGCATCAGTAATGGCGCAAGAACGCGCTTTTTTTGCCATTGATAATAATTCTTTTCGATCCCACTTATTGAGCAAATCAGCCACGCTATCTGCCGTAAACTGGGGTTGTTCAAGTATTTTGGCTGCTCCAGCTTTTTCTAATGGCAGCGCGTTCCAATATTGTTGGCGATCTTTATGTTGAAATGGCACAAAGATAGCAGGTAATCCTGCTGCGGCTATTTCACTCACAGTCAAGGCGCCTGAACGACAAACGACAACATCCGCCCATGCGTAAGCTTGCGCCATATCATCAATAAATTCAGTAACTTTAACTTCACTAATCGGAAATTCAGAATTAACTGACGTCTTTAATTTGTCATTATACAACGCTTCTGTAGAATTCTTACTGCCTTTTCCTGCCTGATGCCAGATATTTAACTGTTTGCTTACTTTTCCAACAACTTCAGGCATAACTTGGTTCAGAATACGGGCACCTTGGCTGCCACCAATAACCAAAACGCGAATTTCACCTTCTCGATTAGTTAATCTTTCTTCAGGCAAAGGAAGTGCTAATACATCACTGCGAACCGGATTACCAACAACAGGTGCATTTGGAAACGCACCGGGGAATGCTTGCAATACACGTTTAGCAATCTTGGATAACCATTTATTTGTTAATCCCGCAATTCCGTTTTGTTCATGTAACACCACAGGTACGCCTGATAACCATGCCGCAATACCACCCGGACCTGAAACATAGCCCCCCATGCCAAGTACAGCATCAGGTTTATATTGTTTGATAATCGATTTTGCCTGACGAATTGCCTTGTATATTCTCCAAGGCGCGCCAATTAATGCTTTAACGCCTTTGCCTCTGAGCCCTGATATTTGGATAAATTCAATCTCAATACCATGTTGCGGCACTAAAGTTGCTTCCATACGATCTGCGGTGCCTAACCAGCGAATTTCCCAGCCTTGAGCCTGCAAATAATGAGCCACAGCTAATCCCGGGAATACATGTCCCCCTGTTCCACCTGCCATGACCAGTAATTTTTTTGCTTGACTCATTTAGCACTCCTAACAAACGCTTGGGCTTTTTCTAAGCGTGTTTCAAAATCGATACGCAATAACACTGCAATTGCAGCAGACATCACAAGTAAACTTGAACCACCATAACTAATTAATGGCAAGGTTAATCCCTTAGTCGGTAACATTCCAGCAGCTGCACCCACGTTAACTAACGCTTGGAAGGTAAACCAAATTCCTATCGCACAACCGAGATACCCTGCAAAATATTGTTTTGCTAATAAAGCGCGACGACCAATCATCATGGCTCTAAATGCTAAGATGAAAACCATCAGTAAAACCAGTACTACCCCAAAATAGCCTAGCTCTTCAGCTAAAATGGAAAATATGAAGTCGGTATGAGCTTCAGGTAAATATTCCAGTTTTTGAACCGAATTGCCTAAACCTTGCCCCCATAATTCACCGCGCCCAAAAGCCATTAATGATTGAGTCAATTGATAACCACTACCAAACGGATCTTCCCATGGGTTTAAAAATGATGTCACACGACGTAAACGGTATGGTTCAAATAAAATCAGCGCAATGACACCCACAACACAAGCTGCTATCCCAATAATAAAAGGGGCAAGTCTCGCACCCGCTAAAAAGAGTAGCCCCAATGTTGTTACTACCAATACAACAACTGTACCAAGGTCAGGCTGTAGCAGAAGTAAAAACGACATTGCAATCAAAATACACATAGGCTTCACAAAACCAAAAAATCGTGTACGGACTTCGTCTGATTTTCTAACTAAATAGCTTGATACATAACAGAACAACGCAAATTTAGAAATTTCAGCGGGCTGGATCTTTACAAGGCCAATATCAATCCAGCGTGATGCACCATTAACTGAGCTTCCTGCAACTAACACGACAACAAGCATGAACAGAGAAATCATTAACAAAATAAAGCTATATTTTTCCCAGGCAGCCATTGGAATGCGCATGACAACTAAAGAAAGAATAAAAGCAATTGCCATGTAGACTAAGTCGCGCTTTGCGAAATAGAATGGATCTTCTGTCAGTCTCTGCCCTACCGGCATTGAAGCAGAAGTCACCATAATAAAACCAATTGTTGCAAGTCCAAATGCTAGCCATACCAATGTACGGTCATAAAGTGTTGAGCCAGAAATGACCCCACCTTTTTCACCAATAACCCAATTTTTGAGTCTTACCGCACCAGGTATCATCATCAACCAAGCTCCTTCGCTAACTGGGCAAAAATCGCGCCACGCTGTTCAAAGTTTTTAAATTGGTCAATACTTGCACAAGCAGGAGACAGCAATACCATATCGCCTTCTTTAATTAGAGGTGCAAGATATCGGATACCCTGTTCCATAGTTTCAGTTAAATGCGCTTTTTCTGGCTCTAACTGAGCAATTTGAGCACCATCTTTCCCGAAACAATATAACCTTACATTCTTCTTCGCGAGATACGGCTTTAATGATGAAAAGTCTGCCGATTTCCCATCACCACCCAATAATAAGTGCAATACGCCATCGACTTTCAAACCATTCAATGCCGCTTCAGTACTGCCCACATTGGTTGCTTTAGAATCATTTATCCAGCGAACACCGTTGTTAAACAGCACCAGTTGAAAACGGTGTTCTAATCCGGTGTAATGTTTTAAAACATCTAAACTTGCGCTGCGATCAACGCCCGCAATATCCGCAAGCGCTAATGCAGCAAGCGCATTGGTATAATTGTGTTGCCCTGTAAGATGTATTGAATCTACATCCAAAAGTACTTCGCCTTTTGCTACCAAGACACGTTTTTGGGTATCAAAATAGTAATCACCACTATTCACACCAAAACTGATATAAGGCACTTTCATTTTATGGCGCGGTAGAGTCAAAGGATCTTGAGCATTAACCACACAATTCTGTGCATTGTCATAAATGTGCAATTTAGCTTCACGATATTGTTCTAACCCTGATGGATAGCGATCCATATGGTCTTCTGTGACATTTAATACAGTAGCCGCAAGTGCTTGAAGGCTCGTTGTCGTTTCAAGTTGGAAGCTTGATAGTTCTAAAACATAAAGTTGATGGCCTTGATTGAGAAGCGATAAGGCGGGAATACCAATATTCCCGCCAACACCTACTGAAATACCGGATGGTTTTGCCATCTCACCCACTAAGGTGGTTACAGTGCTTTTACCATTTGACCCCGTGATGGCAATAATAGGTGCATCCACTTCACGGCAAAATAGTTCGATATCGCCAACAATTTCAACACCATTCATTGATGCTTGTTGTAATTCGGGCGTTGCTAATGCAATACCCGGGCTAGCGACAATTAAATCGCACTCTTGTAACCATTGGTTATTCAAGCTGCCGCAATGACATTCAACATTTTCAGGTAACTGCTCTAGACCAGGCGGCTTAGTGCGGGTATCTATGACTCTTGGAACAACACCCTGCTCTAAGAAAAAATGCACACAGGAGAGGCCAGTTAGACCCAGTCCAATAATCACCACACTTCTATCTTGATACGATTTACACTGAAAATGTGCCATCTTAACGTACCTTCAATGTTGCTAAGCCAATCAGCACTAGCATTAAAGAGATAATCCAAAAACGAACTATAACGCGTGGTTCTGGCCAACCTTTTAATTCATAATGATGGTGAATTGGTGCCATACGGAATATACGTTGTCCACGCAGTTTGAAAGAACCCACTTGTAAAATGACAGAGAGTGTTTCGACAACAAACACACCGCCCATAATCACTAAGAGAAACTCTTGGCGTAATAACACAGCGATTGTTCCCAATGCGCCGCCCAATGCAAGTGACCCAACATCGCCCATAAAGACTTGCGCAGGGTATGTGTTAAACCATAAGAAACCTAAACCAGCACCCACAATTGCGGTACAAACAATCACTAGCTCACCAGCATGTGGTAAAAATGGAATATGCAAATAGCTGGCAAAATTCACGTTTCCTGTTGCCCATGCAACTAATGCAAATCCAGCGGCAACAAATACGGTCGGCATGATAGCTAGCCCATCTAAGCCATCAGTTAAATTCACGGCATTACTTGTGCCGACAATGACAAAGTAGGAAAACAGAATGTACAAAACACCCAATTGCGGCATCACATCTTTAAAAAATGGCACCACTAGCTGGGTTGCTGGTGTATCCTTGCCAACTGCATACATAGTAAAAGCCACAGCCAATGCAATAACGGATTGCCAAAAATACTTCCAGCGAGCAATCAAACCGCGGGTATCTTTTCTGACCACTTTGCGGTAATCATCAACAAAACCGACAATGCCATAGCCAATCAAAACAAAGAGTGTGCACCAGACATAAGGGTTATCTAAACGCGCCCACAATAAAACAGAAATGCTAATTGAGAATAAAATTAGCAAGCCACCCATTGTTGGCGTACCGCGTTTACTAAAATGAGATTCAGGGCCTTCACTACGAACCACCTGACCAATCTGCATTTTTTGTAGGTAAGCAATTAAATGCGGTCCCATCCACAACGCAATAGTAAGTGCTGTCAGCAAACCGACAATGGCTCTGAACGTCAAATATGAAAAGACGTTAAAGACAGAAAAATGATGCACCAATATTTCGGCAAGCCAAACTAACATTCGAAGCACTCCTTTAATGCATTCACAACATCTTCCATCGCGGAGCTGCGTGAACCTTTAACTAGAATAGAAATAACCTCATTCTGCTGAACAAGCGGAATTAGTTGAGTTAATAAATCTTTTTTGAATGAGAAGTGCTCACCGCATTCACTTGATAAACTGATAGCTTCGCTTAATACGCCAACAGTTAGCACTTTGTCTAATCCTGCTTTTTTTGCCGCTAATCCCACTCGTTGATGGCACTCTTGGGCATAATCGCCCAGCTCGCCCATATCACCAGCAACTAAAACGCGATAACCCGGCATATTTGCTAACACATTGATTGCCGCAATCATTGAGCCATCATTCGCATTATATGTATCATCTAATACCACTTTATTTGGGCTTAATTGCACTGGGAATAAACGACCCGGAACAGCTTTAGTCTCAGCTAAACCATGACGAATATCTTCAAGTGTTGCCCCAACAGAAATCGCTAGCGCACTCGCGGCTAATACGTTGGCAATATTGTGAATACCAGGAAGTGGTAAGATAATATCAACACAACCAAGTGGTGTGTGTAATGTGAAATTTGTTGAAAGTTGTTTAACTTCAATATTCGATGGATAAAAGTCCGCTTTTTCTTGCGGTAGTAAAGAGTAATACCACACAGTTTGGCGTGGTTCGAACTGCCATTGGTCTGAGTAGCTATCAAGGTTAACAATTGCTGTACCTTCTTCACTCAAACCTTGATAAATTTCACCTTTTGCGCGAGCAACACCATCCGGTGAACCAAAACCCGCTAAATGCGCCGCAAATAAATTGTTCACTAATGCCGTTTGCGGTTTAACAATATCAGTTGTGTATGCTATTTCGTTGGGATGATTAGCACCCATTTCAATCACAGCATAATCATGTTCACGCGTTAATCTAAATAATGTTAATGGCACACCAATATCATTGTTTAAATTGCCAGCGGTATACAGCGTCTTTCCACGCTTTGATAGAATAGATGCAGTCATCTCTTTGACGGATGTTTTACCCGAAGAGCCTGTCAAACCAACAACTTTAGCGCGACTTTGCTGGCGAACCCAAGCGGCGAGTTTCCCCATCGCTAAACGCGTATCACTTGTTATGACTTGTGGGCAATCAACAGAAACTTCACGCTCAACTAATAATGCCACTGCACCATGTTCAACTGCCGCAGAAACAAAATCATGTGCATCAAAACGCTCACCTTTTAGGGCGATAAATAAGCAACGATCATCGATATGGCGGCTATCTATGCTCACCTGTTCCAAAGCCAGCGTAGCAGCATCAATATTATCTGCACAAACGATGCGCCCATTGCTGATTTCAGCAAGCTCTTTCAATGTTAAAGGGATCATGCTATTACCCCCAAAAGCCGCGCAACGGTTAATCTATCTGAATAATCTAAACGGAGATGACCAATAATTTGATAATCTTCATGGCCTTTACCCGCAATCACAATGACATCATCTGGATCAGCTTGCATGATTGCACTCGTCACAGCTTCTGCACGCCCCGGAATCGCTTGAACACGGCTAGAATCTAAAATACCCGCCATAATATCTTGAATAATATCCATTGGCTCTTCACTACGCGGATTATCATCAGTAATGATAACTTTATCCGCATACTCTTCGGCAGCCGCCCCCATTAAAGGTCGTTTACCTTTGTCGCGATCTCCGCCACAACCAAAGACACACCATAATTGCCCCTGACAATGTAAACGAGCAGCTGCTAATGCTTTTTCTAGTGCGTCAGGTGTATGAGCATAATCAACCACAACAGTTGGCTTATCAGGTGCGCTAAACACTTCCATTCGCCCGCAAACTGGAGTTAGTGATTTAGAAGCTGTAATTAAGTGTTCTAATGGATAATCCATCATCAAAAGTGATGCCATAGCAAGAAGCAAATTACTGACATTGAAAGCCCCCATTAATGGGCTTTCTAAACAACTATTCCCCCAAGTTGATGAGAAATGGATGGTCGCGCCACTATCGTGATACTCAATTTTATCGGCTTGTAGCCATGAACCTTGCCAATTTTCTGGGATACGTTGTTCCATTGAAACAGCGCAAGCTTGAGGTAATTGATGTAGCCATTTCAAACCAACATCGTCATCAGCATTAATCACTTGTGCTTTTGTTTGGTGAGTTGAAAAAAGTCGCCATTTAGCCGCTTCATAATTTTCCATATCACCATGATAATCAAGGTGATCACGGCTTAAATTGGTAAATACCGCCACATCAAAGGGCAACGCTGCAACGCGGCCTTGAACTAAACCATGTGAAGACACTTCCATCGCCGTTAATGTCGCACCATGTTCTAGCAATTGCGTTAATTCAACTTGAATATCAACGGCAGATCCTGTGGTATTCTCACTAGGGACAACTTGACCTAATAACCCATTACCAACAGTGCCCATGACCGCACTCGTTTCGCCTAATCCTTTTGCCCATTGCGCAATGAGCTGTGTTGTTGTCGTTTTGCCATTAGTGCCTGTCACGCCAACTAATTTCATTCTCGCCGCGGGATGGTGATAAAACTCACCTGCAAGTTCAGAAAGGCGGTTATTTAAATCATTCAGGTAGATAACGGGAACACCATGAATATGACGAACTTCCCCTTCCTCTGCGGCTCCGCTCGCTTCAGCAATGACCGCAGCAACACCTTGAGCTATTGCTTGAGAAATAAACTGTCGTCCATCAGACTGATGACCTTTAATTGCGATAAACAGATCACCCGATGCCGCTTTACGACTATCAAGTGTCATTTCGCGTAATGAGACATTTGCTGTGCTAACGCCAAATGGCGAAAGGAGATCACAAAGATTACGATCTACCACTTTTAACCTCTTTCTTATTGGTCACGATGCTATTGTTATCATTTTGCTGTAATGCATCTGGTTCTATATTCATCATGCGCAAGACCCCGCCCATAATGGCACCAAATACGGGTGCAGATACCGCACCACCATAATATTTCCCTGCATTTGGCTCATTGATGAGGACAACAAGGGCATAACGCGGATTACTTGCTGGTGCAACACCTGCTGTGTAGGCAATATATTTTTCTATATATCGCCCTTCTGGGCCGACTTTTTTCGCAGTACCCGTTTTAATCGCAATACGATACCCTTTTATGGCAGCGCGTGTTCCCCCACCCCCCGGTAACGCAACACTTTCCATCATGTGAACAACTTTGCGCATAACTTGCTCAGGGAACACTCGCGTTCCCGGCACTGGCGGATCCACTTTAGTGATTGATAGCGGGCGATAAATGCCAAAGCTACCAATTGTTGCATAAGCACGGGCTAGTTGTAGCGGTGTGACCATTTGCCCATACCCGAAAGAAAAGGTGGCCCTATCTAAATCAGACCACCGTGTTTTTTTACTTGGAAATATGCCACTACTTTCCCCGACTAACCCCAGATTAGTCGGCTTGCCAAACCCAAAGTTGCTATAAACATCCACTAACTCTGTAGCTGGCATCGCTAACGCTAGTTTTGAAACACCAACGTTACTCGACTTCTGCAAAATACCCGTTATTGATAACTCAGCATATCGGGCCACATCTTTGATCTCATGACCGTTTATCCGGTATGGATAGGTATTCAATACAGTATTTTCTTTCACTATCTTATTGTGTAGCGCACTCATTACCACCAGCGGTTTCACAGTAGAACCTGGCTCGAAAATATCGGTGATTGCACGGTTACGCATCGCATCCATTGGCGTACCAGCCAAATTATTCGGGTTATAGGATGGGCTGTTTGCCATCGCTAAAATTTCCCCTGTTTGTACATCAACAAGAATAGCAATACCCGATTCAGCTTTGTTTTCGATAACACCTTTGGTTAACTCGCGATAAACAATAGACTGAATGCGTTCGTCAATACTCAGCACTAAGTTATGCGCGGCTTGACTATCTACTGACGAAACAGTTTCAATTACGCGCCCATTGCGATCTTTCCTAACCGTTCTTTCGCCTGGAGAGCCTTTTAGCCAACGATCAAAACTTTTCTCAACGCCTTCAATACCATCACCATCAACATTAGTTACACCAATTAGATGAGCTGTAACAGGCCCTGAAGGGTAATAACGGCGTGATTCTTTGCGTAGATAAATGCCCGGCACTTTCAGTTTTGTAATATATTCACCAATTGACGGGTTAACCTGACGCGCCAAGTACACAAAACGCCCTTTGGGATTTGCTGATATTTTCGTCTTAATTTGATCTAAGGGAATATCAAGTGCATCAGCTAATGCTTTCCAATGCTCATCATTACTGATACCACCTTTTTCAAATACCACTTTAGGATCAGCCCAAATCGCATTAACAGGCACACTCACCGCTAACTGGCGACCTTCTCTATCACTTATCATGCCGCGCGCAGTATCAATTTCCTGCACACGCAAGGAGCGCATATCCCCTTCTTTGACTAATTTTTCTGGCGCGATGATTTGCAAATAAGCAACCCGCACCAGCAGTCCCGTTAAAGCTAATAAGATACAGCCGCACAGCAAAGCAAAACGCCAGCTTACAAAGCTGGTATTTTCTTCACGATTCCTGTTTTTAGCTGTTTTAGGTGCTTTCATTTAAAACCTTATTTACTACTTAGAGACAATAATATTTTCTTGGGATGGTTCAACATGAACCATCTGTAGTTTCTCTACCGATAAGCGCTCTACTCGGCTATGGTTTGCTAGTGCATTCTCTTCAAGGATCAAATTACGCCATTCAATGTCCAGCGCGTCCTTTTCTTCATATAATTTATCTTTTTCTGCGGTTAACAAGCGCGTTTCATGCGCCGTTGTCACGACAAATAAAGCGCTAATTATGATCGCAGCAAGTAAAATTAATGGAATAATTCCATAACGAAATAAATCTCGCCCAATCACTTTCCCTAAGCTATGCCTTTCAGGGATCATATTCACACAATCCTTTCAGCAAAACGTAATACCGAGCTACGTGCTCGTGGGTTTTCATCCACTTCAGCTTCAGACGGTTTCATCTTGCCCGCCTCGCGCAACTTAGCCGCGCCCAATTCTCGAATTTGGGCTTCTGTTAAAGGGATCCCAGCAGGAACACTTGGCCCTTTGCTATTTTGGCGTATAAACCGTTTTACTAATCTATCTTCCAATGAATGGAAACTAATCACTGATAAACGACCTTCTGGTGCCAAGACAGTTACAGCACCATTCAACGCTTTTTCTATCTCTTCTAATTCACTGTTAATGTAGATACGTATCGCTTGAAAGCTTCGCGTTGCAGGGTGTTTATGTCTTTCTTTTAATGGACTCACTTGAGCAATTAGCTCTGCAAGCTGGCGTGTGCGTGTTAAAGGCTCCTGTTCTGGATTATTATTACGCTCCACAATTGCCCGTGCAATTCGCTTAGCAAAACGCTCTTCGCCAAATGTTTTGAGTACCCAAGCAATATCATCAGCTTCAGCTTTCATCAGCCATTCTTGCGCTGATTGTCCCCTGGTTGGGTCCATGCGCATATCCAGTGGCCCATCTCGCATAAAGGAAAAACCGCGCTCTGGATCATCTAATTGCGGTGATGAAACACCTAAATCCAGCAATACCCCATCAATTTTTCCAACTAAGCCTTCTTCTTCAACATATTCAGCAATAGCAGAGAACGGACCATGTTTAATCATAAATCTCGGGTCAGTAATCTCTTTTGCAACCTTAATCGCCTCTGGGTCACGGTCAATCGCAATCAGCCGTCCATCTTCATTTAACTGGCTCAAAATTAGCCTTGAGTGACCGCCTCGACCAAATGTGCCATCGATATAGATACCATTTGGCTTAATATTCAGGCCATTAACTGCTTCATCAAGCAGTACTGTTACATGTTTAAATTGCTGCTGAGTCATGTTTATAGTGACAAATCCTGTAAACGGGCTGACAGAGGTTCTTGTATTTGGCGCTCAGCAGTAATATCTTCTGCAACTTGCTGATACCAAGTCTGTTCATCCCAAAGTTCAAATTTATTTATTTGACCTACCAGCATGACTTCTTTTGTTAGCCCTGCGTGTTGACGCAACGTGTTAGCTAGCAAAAGACGTCCTGCATTATCCATCTGACATTCGCTGGCATGTCCTAATAAGAGACGTTGTACGCGCCTTTCTGCTGGATTCATGGTTGATAGGCGCGAAAGCTTCTCTTCTATGATTTCCCACTCGGGCAAGGTATATAGCAACAGGCATGGTTGGTGGAGGTCGATGGTACACACCATCTGCCCCTTGGATTCCTCGCTCAGCATTCCCCGATATCGAGTAGGCACGGTAAGTCGCCCTTTGCTGTCGAGATTTACCAGCGTAGCCCCACGAAACATACCCAGTAAACCCTCTATACTTTCGATTAACCCACTTTACCCCACAATTCTCCACTTATAAAGTTTACGAATGGTAGGAAAACGTTGTCAAGCCAGACACACGTTGCTTTTGTTTTATTTACAGAACTGTTCAAAAAAGAGAAGAGTCACTAAAGTCAGAATTGGAAATAAAATAAAGAATAACGAGTTGATATAGCTCATTTATTTTTATTACAATAGGAAATATATTGTTCGCATCACATTTATGACCAAAAAAACAATCAATCGATAACATATCTAATATATGCTCCCTTTTTCATCAATTCATAGATAACAGATCCTTTACTTTTAAAACGGCCATGAATATTAAGTAACTACAACTATTATCGATAACGTGAATAAATTAAATTTAAATCATTATATTTCAATACATTAAAATACTGTTTTAATAGACAGTATTTCTAAAATAATCTAAATTACGACTCTTTATTTATTATTTGAGTATTATTTCTAAATTGAATTTTTATTTAATTATTTTATTGAAAATAAATTAATTTTAATTTATTAAGATTATTCTTAAAATTTGAAATTTACCTAATTTTTACAGTGAAAAAAAGTTTTTTCATCAAAAAGCATAATCAATCATCAATATGAATAATCTTTACCAATAAAAAAACCGGACTTTTCATCCGGTATTATTCATTAAATACTTCGCCTAAAATAAATTTATTAATAAATTATTCTTTTCTACCAAGACTGCCTCGACGACAGAGATCACGACGAATTCGCGTAATACCGGCGTCAGGTTTCTGTTTTTCATCTAGGCTTGCTAATACCAATTCAAGGATGCGCTCTGCAATATCCCTGTGGCGCTGAGCGAGAGATAAAACAGGACAGCCGAGAAAATCAAGTAATTCACTATCGCCAAAAGTAGCAATAACCATATGCTCAGGAAGCCTGCCATTACGTTTCAGCGCGACATCCAGCACACCTTGTAGCAAGGAAAATGATGTCGTAAACAGCGCATCAGGCATTGGATTGCCTTTATCTAACCATTGCGCAAAAACCTCAGCAGCAGATGACCTTTCGTAACTATTGGCATAAAGATAATTAACTTCACGCTCATCACCTTTCCAGCCCTCACGGAAGCCTTGCTCACGCAAATAACTGACGGAGAGTTCAGGTAATGCGCCTAGATACAAAATTGATTCTGCTGAAAACTTCCGCAATTCTGCTGAAATCATCAAAGCATCTTCTTGGTCATCACCAACGACGCTAATAAAATGCTCTTTTTCTAAAGCCCTATCTAACGCAATGATAGGCAAAGAGCGATTAGCCCAACGCTGATAAAAAGGGTGCTCAGGAGGTAAAGCAGTAGAAACAATAATCGCATCCACTTGGCGCTGTAAAAGATGTTCTACACAACGGATCTCATTATCAGGCTGATCTTCAGAACATGCTATCAATAACTGATAACCACGCTGGCGTGCTTGACGCTCTAAATAATTCGCAATACGAGTGTAGCTGGTATTTTCCAGATCAGGGATCACAAGCCCTATCGAACGCGTTCTTCCAGCTCGTAGCCCCGCTGCTACTGCATTTGGATGGTAATTGTGCTCTCTGACGACTGCCATCACTTTTTCTACAGTTTTATCGCTGACTCGATACTGCTTGGCTTTGCCGTTGATCACATAACTAGCCGTTGTACGGGATACACCCGCTAGACGGGCTATTTCATCCAGTTTCACGTTAACCTCTTTTACCATTTCGGAAACAAGCCCCGAACATTCGGGGCTTAACTTTATTGTATTCTACCTTTGGATGATAAATTTTTCACCGCATAATTTTATCGCCACGTGAAACACCGACAATCCCTGAACGTGCAATTTCAACAATTTCAGCAACACCACGAACAGATTCAATAAAAGCATCGAGTTTATCGCTTGTTCCCGCAAGCTGAACGGTATAAAGCGTTGGTGTTACATCAACGATTTGTCCACGGAAAATATCAGCGCAACGTTTGACTTCATCACGACCGTATCCTGTCGCTTGTAATTTAACCAACATAATTTCACGCTCAACATGTGCTGATGCGGTTAATTCACTCACTCTTAGCACATCAACTAACTTATGGAGCTGTTTTTCAATTTGCTCTAGAACTCTAGCATCACCTTTAGTTTGAATTGTCATTCTCGACAATGTTGGATCGTCAGTCGGTGCAACTGTTAAGCTTTCAATGTTATAACCTCGTTGAGAAAACAGCCCAATCACACGAGATAATGCACCAGATTCATTTTCAAGTAAGATGGATAAAATACGACGCATTATCAGGTCCTCTCTGTTTTGCTCAACCACATTTCATCCATTGCACCACCGCGGATTTGCATTGGGTAAACATGTTCAGTTTCATCAACATTAACATCCACAAAAACTAAGCGCTGATTCTCATTCAACTCCGTCAATGCCAGCTTCAATTTCTCTTCCAGCTCATCAGGCGAGCTAATTGAGATCCCAACATGCCCATAAGCTTGCGCAAGTTTGACGAAATTAGGCAGAGATTGCATATAAGATTGTGAATGGCGGCCTTGATAAATCATATCTTGCCATTGCTTAACCATGCCTAAAAATCCGTTGTTCAGATTCAATACTAAAACAGGTAAGCCATATTGCAATGCTGTTGATAGCTCTTGAATATTCATTTGAATACTGCCATCACCCGTCACACAGATTACTGTAGATTCTGGATGCGCTAATTTCACGCCTAAGGCTGCGGGTAAACCAAAGCCCATCGTGCCCAAACCTCCTGAATTAATCCAATGACGCGGCTTATCAAAGGGGTAATATAATGCGGCAAACATTTGATGTTGCCCCACATCAGAAGTGACATAAGCCTCACCTTTAGTCAGCTGATAAATCATCTCAATCGCTTGCTGAGGTTTCACTTTTTGGCTATTTTTTTGGTAGGTTAAGCATTTTTTATCTCGCCAAACATCAATCTCCTCCCACCATGTTTTTATGGCTTGAGAATTTTGTTTAGTCGAGGTTTGATCAAGTTGGTTCAGCATTTGCTGAAGTGTTAGCTTTGCATCACCAACAATAGGAATATCTGCGTTAACAGTTTTCGAGATAGACGTTGGGTCAACATCTATTTGGATAACTGTAGCTTCAGGGCAGTATTTTTCCAGATTATTCGTTGTCCTATCATCAAATCGGACACCTACTGCAAAAATAACATCAGAGTGATGCATGACTTTATTCGCTTCATAAGTTCCATGCATACCCAACATACCAACAGAAAGATGATGCGTTTCAGGGAAAGCCCCTAACCCCATCAATGTTGAGACAACGGGAAGTTGCAGTTTTTCAGCTAATGCAATGATTTCTTCAGAACACTCTGCATTTATTGCTCCACCACCAACATAGAAAACAGGCTTTTGGGCAGCAATCAACTTAGATAATGCTTTTTTGATCTGGCCTTTATGTCCTTGAATTGTTGGATTATAAGAACGTAAAGAGACCGTTTCAGGATAATGATACGGATATTTGTTAGCAATATTAACGGTATCTTTTGGTAAATCAATCACAACGGGACCAGGACGGCCACTTGACGCGATATAGAATGCTTTTTTAATGATTTCGGGGATATCTTGCGCATGCTTGACTAAAAAACTGTGTTTCACTACTGGGCGAGAGATCCCCACCATATCACATTCTTGGAAAGCATCGTTACCAATCAAAGAGCTTGCCACTTGTCCCGATAAAATCACTAACGGAACTGAATCCATATATGCCGTAGCAATACCAGTAACAGCATTGGTTGCACCAGGGCCTGAAGTCACAAGCACAACGCCAACATCTCCCGTTGAACGCGCGTAGCCATCGGCCATATGAACAGCCGCTTGTTCATGACGAACCAAAATATGATCAACTCCGCCGACTGTATGCAAAGCATCATAAATATCTAAAACAGCACCGCCTGGATAACCAAACACATGCTTTACACCTTGGTCAATCAATGACTTGACGACCATTTCCGCTCCCGACAACATCTCCATGGGTTTGCCCTCAGACTATTTTTGCAAGTTAACAGAGGTATGACTGTCCTCTTAATTTTTTGTCACTTCAGCCAGAATAATAGGGTAATTAAGCTGAAGCTTGTAGGTAGATGACCATTATTAACATAGCGTTGAGATTGGAGTGACGCAAACGGCTTTTCTTTAGAAAAAATGTCAAAAATTAACATTCACTTTATCTAATCACTTTGCCGGAGTTATAAACTGGATAAATACTAGGTTCTGGTAATTTACACCAGAAAACGATGAAAAACAGTGCAGTGAATAGCCGGATATCATAGAATATCCGGCGATAAATATAGGTTTTACTCTTGATACATTGATTCAATTTCAGATTGATAACGCTCTGAAATAATTTTTCGACGTAATTTTAAGGTTGGTGTTAATTCGCCATTTTCCATTGAGAAATTGACGGGAAGTAATGTAAAACGTTTCACTTGATGAAAATGTTCAAAGTTTTTTTGCAGCTCTTTTAGGCGTTTATCAAATAAAGCAACAATACTTGAATCTTTGAGGAGCTCTAAACGGTCGCGATAAATTAAATTAATTGAGCGCGCATATTCTTCCAAAGAATCATAACAAGGTACTATCAGCGCTGAGACAAATTTACGCGCATCTGCAATCACCGCAATATGCTCAATAAACCTATCTTGCCCTAAAATCCCTTCAATCATTTGCGGAGCAATATATTTCCCGTTAGACGTTTTCATCAAATCTTTCAAACGATCCGTAATATATAAGTTGCCATGCACATCAATTTTTCCTGCATCCCCCGTTTTTAACCAACCATCATGAGTGAAGGCAGATTCTGTTTCTTCTGGGCGGTTATAATAGCCTTTCATCACGACAGGCCCTTTGACTTGAATTTCGTCATCTTGACCAATACGCACTTCAACTGCCGAAAGTGGTGTACCAATGGAACCTAATGGATAATGATTTTCTTCCCAACAAGACACAGTTGCACATGTTTCCGTCATTCCGTAGCCATATTTAATATCGATACCAGCAGCTAAAAAGAATGCAATAATATTATCATCCAAACGTGCGCCAGCAGCCGGCATAAAACGAATTCTACCGCCTAAAACTTGGCGAAGCTTAGCTAACACTAGTTTGTCAGCAATTTTATATAGCAGGCCATTTAATGCATTAGTTTTACTATTTTTTGTCAATGCACGAGTTCTTTTCTGACCTTGTGCAATCGCCCAATTAAACATCAGTCGACGATGTAATGGTGCATTAGCAACTTTACTTTGTATCACGCTGTACACTTTTTCATAGAAACGAGGAACCGCGCACATCACAGTGGGTTTAACATCAACCATGGCTTCTCTAACAGCATTAGTTTCAGTCAAATAAACATTGCGTGCTCCTACATGCATAACATAGAAGCTCCAAGCGCGTTCAAAAACATGAGAAAGTGGCAAAAAGCTTAAAGAAACATCATCGGATGTTAGTTTCAAACGTTGGTCATGAAGATAAAGTTGAGCTTCCATGTTGCTATAATCCAACATGACACCTTTTGGCTCGCCCGTCGTGCCTGATGTATAAATGATGGTAAAGAGGTCACTATGATTTTGCTCAGCAATTCGTTTGTTCAACGCATTTTGATATTCAGGCTGAGCAGAAGAGATGAAATGAGAAAGTGTACAAGAATCAATTGGCTGTTTTTTAAAGGTAATCTCTTCGTTTTCGTTAAGAACAATAATCGACGTTAACTGAGGGCATCTTGATTTTAGTTGGCAAGCAATTTGATATTGTTCTAATCCACCAACAAATAAAATTCGAATATTCGCATCATTAATAATATAAGCGGCTTGATCAAGACTACTAGTCGCATATAAAGGCACAGTAACCGCCCTAATTTGCAAGATAGCTAAGTCGACAAGTGACCAATTCATACTATTGTGTGCAAATAACCCTATATTTTCCTGTATATCGACATTAAGCGCGAGGAGATGGCGTGCAATCGCAGATGAATGTTCCTCTACTTCATGCCATGTCATATGACTTTGTTGACCGTCATGCCATTGACTGAAAGCTATCCGGCTCGCCGCATCGGGTTTATGAAACCAACTTTGCAAGCGATTGACCAAATGGTATGGATAAAGATTTTCAGTAATCAAAGTTTTTTTCCTATGTACAGTTGTTAACTGAAGTCATCCGGCATACTCACGAGATGCTTCGTTAGCTAATCATTTCAGCTTACACTTGTTAGCTGAAACACTTGGAGTTTATAGAGTAAATAGGAATGAGAAAAGAGATATTATGTAAAGATTATGCAAATATTATTTAGGTTCATCATCACACAAGGAATAAATGAACAGAATAATCTTTCATTTTAAAAAGTTATGACGATATATCAGATAGGCATTAACCCTTGAAGCTACCCCAAGATGCATACAGAAGTATGTGACTTGGGTAGCTAGTAACGATGCTAATAAAGCAATTTAGAGTCAATATGTTCTACTCTAAAACTTTATTTAGCAGTAATCTCTTCGATTAATTGACAAAATTGCGTTTTCATCCATTGATGGCCTTTATCACGTGCTGTTGATTCATGCCAAGTTAGATAGCAAGGTCGGGTTGTTGTATTCCAAGGTAACGTAATTGTGCGTAATGACAACAAGTTTGCTGATTGTTCAACCAACCATTTAGGAACAATTGCCACTAAATCAGTCTGAGCAACAATATTTAGGACACTATTTAAATCAGTACCTTGATAATTAATTGTATGAAATAGATCCGTATTATCATAATATTCTTTACTGAAAGACCCCACATTATCCAATGACATTACCGCATGTTTTTCATTCATTAAAACATCATTTGTCACGCTATCAATTATACGTGGGTGATTATTTGCAACAACAAGTATTAATTCATCATTAAATAAAACCTGATGTTGATATTCGTTTTTTTCGAATAGATTATAGCTAATAGAGAAGTCAGTCTCTAAATATTTTAATTTATGTTCAATGTTATTATCTAAAAAACAATGAATATTTAAATTAATATTAGGTGATACTTTTTTAAACTTTTCAACAATACTAGCTGCCAAGCGAATATCTAGTGGCGAACACACTGAAAGATTAAACACTCTTTCACTCAATTTAGGGTCAAATCCTGCACCCGGTAATTCATTATGAACTAATTGAAGTGCTTGTCTAACTGGCCCAAAAAGCTGTTTTGCTCGAGAGGTTGGCTGTATCCCCCGGCCATAACGAACAAAAAGCTCATCATTAAACATTGATTTTAAACGAGATACTGCATTACTTACCGCGGGTTGTGACATACCAAGAATTTGAGCCGCTTTTGTCACGTTTTGCATTTGCATAACAACATCGAAGACTGTCAGTAAATTCAAGTCGACATTTCGCAAATGGATATCACTATTTTCTTTTTTTGCTAGAGAAATTGTATCAAAATCAGTCATTATTTACTCCAATAAAGGTATTTATCATTTTTTCATTTAATGAAAGCTAACCCTTTTAATTAAGGTGTTATATATATTCATCAAAAATTATTTTTCAAAAAACTTATCAAGGATAAGTCTTATTATGTTCCCTGCATATATAAAAACGACACTTAATCAATCATCTATAATTAATAAACAATCTAATAAAGTGAAGGTATTCATCAATATAATAATTCCAATGCATTCATTTAAATCACCTTTGTCAGTTTCAAAATAATAAAACAATTTTAAAAATAAATCATAATAAATATCATCTCGATTAACTAAACAATCCCATTATAGGATTATTTTTAAATCATTCATTTATTTTATAATTAACAAATTAAAAACTATTATTATTTGTTATTTATATTTGCAATATATCACCTGCAAACAATATCCCCCCGCCCTAATGCGCTCAAAAAAACACCAAAACAATTAACTTATGCTATGCATTTGTCGTATCATTTCATGAAAAGAATTTTACTCCCTCATTTCCTATAAAATATAGGTAAAAACATCACTAAAAATTTAGAAATCAGTCACAATCACTAAGTCATGGTGATGATTCAAAATTCGTAAAATAGGTTAAAAAAATCTAAGATTGACATCAGGGAAAAGATCACGTATCAATAAATACAGATTGATTAAACGTAAATTTAAGAGACCGTAACAATGATTAAATTCATCCGCCTACTAAGCCTACTACTACTCGCATCCAATATGCGCGGTATGCTTATGGACGGAAGATAACGAGTTACAGTCCAGAAGATAAAAACCCGCGCTAGCCGCGGGTTTTTTTATGCCCGCCAGCATCGCAAAAATAACAACAAATCACGCATTCGAGGAACACAACATGAGCAACCAAGTTATTATTTTTGATACGACCTTACGTGATGGCGAGCAAGCCTTACAAGCTAGCTTATCGGTTAAAGAGAAATTACAAATCGCATTTGCTTTAGAGCGCTTGGGTGTTGATGTCATCGAAGCTGGCTTCCCTGTCTCTTCCCCAGGTGATTTTGAGTCAGTTCAAACTATTGCGCGTGAAATCAAAAATAGCCGTATTTGTGCATTATCTCGCTGTGTGATTAATGATATTGATGCATCAGCCCAAGCATTGAGTGTTGCTGAAGCATTTCGTTTGCATATGGTTTTAGCCACATCAGCTTTGCACGTTGAAAAGAAATTACGTAAAACATTTGACGACATTATGGATATGGCGATTGGCTCGATAAAATATGCTCGTCGCTTTACTGATGATGTTGAATTTTCATGTGAAGATGCAGGTCGTACCGATATTGATAACTTATGCCGTATTGTTGAGGCTGCTATCACCGCAGGCGCAACAACTGTCAATATTCCTGACACAGTTGGCTACACTACGCCTTACCAATTTGGAAATATTATACAAACGTTGTTTAACCGTGTTCCTAATATTGATAAAGCAATTATTTCAGTTCACTGCCATGATGATTTGGGTATGTCAGTTGCAAACTCAATTACCGCTATTCAAGCTGGTGCTCGCCAAGTTGAAGGCACGATTAATGGATTAGGTGAACGCGCGGGTAATACCGCATTAGAAGAAGTCATTATGGCGATTAAATTACGTGAACAAATGTTAGGTGTTCACACGAATATTAACCATAAAGAAATCTATCGTACCAGCCAATTAGTTAGCCAATTATGTAATACCCCAATTCCAGCCAATAAAGCTGTTGTTGGTAGTAATGCCTTTACTCACTCTTCTGGTATTCACCAAGATGGTATTTTGAAAAATCGTGAAACCTACGAAATTATGACGCCAGAATCTATTGGTTTAAAAGCGGTGCAGTTGAACTTAACATCACGTTCAGGTCGCGCGGCTGTCAAACATCGTATGGAGGAGATGGGCTACCAAGAAGGTAAAGATTTCAATTTAGATGAATTGTACAAAGCATTCTTAAATTTGGCTGATAAAAAAGGTCAAGTCTTTGATTATGACTTAGAAGCTTTGGCTTTCTTCACCAAACAACACGATGAAACAGATCATTTCGCGATGGATTATTTTAGTACTCAGTCCGGTTCTAGCATTGTTGCAACTGCAACTGTCAAAATGCGCTGTGGTACAGAAGTAAAATCTGAAGCGGCAACCGGAAATGGTCCTGTTGATGCGGTATATCAAGCCATTAATAAAATTACTAATTACCCAATAAAATTGGTTTCTTACCAATTATCCGCTAAAGGACAAGGCGAAAATGCATTAGGGCAAGTTGATATTGTTGTTGAATGTTTTAACCGCCGTTTTCATGGCATGGGTTTAGCAACAGATATCGTCGAATCATCAGGTAAAGCAATGGTGCACGTTATTAATAGTATCTGGCGCTCAGAACAAGTCGAAAAAGAAAAACAAAAAATAAATCACAACGAATCACAATCGAACACAAAGGAAGCAGTATAACAATGTCTAAGAGCTATCATATCGCCGTATTACCTGGAGACGGAATTGGCCCAGAAGTTATGGCACAAGCCCAAAAAGTATTAAATGCAATCAGTAAACGGTTTGCATTGTCATTAACCACAAAAGAATATGATGTTGGTGGAATTGCCATTGATCGTCATGGCAAACCTTTGCCAGCAGAAACCGTCACGGGTTGTGAAAATGCTGATGCCGTGTTGTTCGGTTCAGTGGGTGGGCCTAAATGGGAAAATTTACCGCCAGATAGCCAACCTGAGCGTGGCGCATTGCTGCCATTACGTAAACACTTCAAATTATTTAGTAATTTACGCCCGGCTCGTTTGTACCAAGCACTTGAGGCATTTTGCCCACTGCGTGCTGATATTGCAGCTCAAGGCTTTGATATTCTGTGTGTCCGTGAATTAACTGGCGGTATCTATTTTGGTCAACCAAAAGGTCGTCAAGGTGAAGGCCAAGAAGAATATGCTTTTGATACTGAAGTTTATCACCGCTATGAAATAGAGCGTATTGCGCGAATTGCCTTTGAATCAGCACGTAAACGTAGCCATAAAGTGACGTCAATTGATAAAGCAAACGTATTACAAAGCTCTGTATTATGGCGTGAAGTTGTTAATCAAATTGCTCAAGAATACCCAGATGTTGAAATTAATCATATGTATATTGATAACGCGACGATGCAGATGATTAAAGCGCCATCTCAATTTGATGTTGTGCTGTGCTCTAATTTGTTTGGCGATATTATATCAGATGAATGCGCCATGATTACTGGCTCTATGGGCATGTTGCCTTCTGCAAGTTTGAATGAAAGTGGATTTGGCTTATATGAACCAGCTGGTGGTTCAGCACCCGATATTGCGGGCAAAAACATTGCTAATCCTATTGCTCAAATTTTATCACTCTCCATGTTGCTACGTTTTAGCTTAAACCAAAATGATGCTGCTGATGCAATTGAAAAAGCAGTGAATAAGGCATTAGAAGACGGCTACCGTACTGCGGATTTAGCAGGCAATGGGCAGGCAGTCAGTACCAGTGAAATGGGTGATATCATCACTCGTTATATTGCAGAAGGAGCATAAGATGGCTAAGACTTTATATCAAAAATTATACGATGCGCATGTGGTTCGTGAAATCGATAATGAGATACCACTTATCTATATTGATCGCCATTTGGTGCATGAAGTCACTTCGCCACAAGCTTTTGACGGATTAAGAACCAAAAATCGTCGTTTGCACCAGCCAAGCAAAACCTTTGCAACCATGGATCATAACGTTTCCACGCAAACAAAAGATATCAATGCTTGTGGCGATATGGCTCGCATTCAAATGCAAGAATTAATGAAAAATTGCCAAGAATTCGGCGTGACTCTGTATGATCTTAATCATCCCTATCAAGGTATTGTACATGTGATGGGACCGGAGCAAGGTATTACTTTACCGGGAATGACCATTGTTTGTGGTGATTCACATACCGCAACTCATGGCGCTTTTGGTGCTTTGGCATTTGGGATTGGTACCTCTGAAGTTGAACATGTCATGGCGACTCAGACATTAAAACAAGCTCGTGCTAAAACAATGAAAATTGAAGTCATTGGTAAAGCTCCTGCCGGCATTACAGCAAAAGATATTGTACTTGCCATTATAGGAAAAACAGGAAGTGCTGGTGGTACAGGTTATATTGTTGAGTTTTGTGGCGAAGCAATTGAAAACCTCAGTATGGAAGGCAGAATGACGGTCTGTAATATGGCCATTGAGTTAGGTGCTAAAGCGGGCATTATTGCACCGGATGAAACAACATTTGCTTATATGAAAGGTCGCCAATTTGCGCCTAAAGGGCAAGATTGGGATGATGCCGTTGCCTATTGGAAAACATTAAAAACGGATGAAAGCGCTCAATTCGATAAAGTCATTACATTACAAGCAAGTGAAATCGCACCACAAGTGACTTGGGGAACAAACCCCGGACAAGTCATTGCAATTAATGAATATATTCCTTCACCAGAGTCATTTAATGATCCTGTAGAAAGAGCCTCTGCTGAAAAAGCATTAGCTTATATGGGATTAGAATCGGGTATTAAATTATCAGATGTAAAAATTGATAAGGTATTTATTGGTTCTTGTACAAACTCACGAATTGAAGATTTAAGAGCTGCTGCTGCTGTCGCTAAAGGTAAAAAAGTCGCATCAGGCGTTCAAGCTATTGTTGTTCCGGGTTCTGGTCCCGTAAAAGCACAAGCTGAGCAAGAAGGTTTAGATAAAATCTTTATTGATGCAGGCTTCGAGTGGCGCTTACCTGGATGTTCAATGTGCCTTGCAATGAATAATGACCGCTTAAATCCGGGTGAACGTTGTGCATCAACAAGTAACCGTAACTTTGAAGGTCGCCAAGGTCGAGCTGGAAGAACGCACTTGGTCAGCCCTGCAATGGCGGCGGCTGCTGCAATCAATGGTCATTTTGCTGATGTTCGTGACATTCAGGCCTAAAGGAGATAAAAAATGGAAAAGTTAATCACTCATATAGGTATTGTCGCACCTTTAGATGCCGCTAATGTCGATACTGATGCAATTATCCCAAAACAATTTTTACAAAAAGTCACGCGAACAGGATTTGGTCAGCACTTATTTAATGACTGGCGCTTTCTTGATGATGCAGGGCAACAACCTAATCCTGACTTTGTCCTGAATAAACCTGTATTTAAAGGTGCAAGTATATTATTGGCACGTGAAAACTTTGGTTGTGGTTCATCAAGGGAACATGCTCCGTGGGCTTTAACTGACTTTGGTATCCAAGTTGTGATTGCGCCGAGTTTTGCGGATATTTTTTATAGCAACTCATTCAACAACCAATTATTACCAATTAAATTGAGTGATCACGAAGTCGATGAGCTGTTTAACTATGTCAATAGTAATGAAGGTTGCCAATTTATTGTTGACTTGGAACATCAAACCGTTAAAGCGGGTGATAAGACATATCATTTTGAAATTGATAGCTTCCGCCGTCACTGTATGATGAATGGATTAGACAGTATTGGATTGACGCTACAACATGTCGATCAAATTATAGAGTATGAAAATAAAATCCCCGCTTTCATGAACTGATCTTCAATTAATCTCCATTCTTACGCCTGCGCTTGCAGGCGTATCTTTATGATAATTCATCCAATCTCCTTGCTTTCTGTGAGCTTTCTCAAAAAAGCGGAACAATTTATATTTTTATCCGTTTATTGATTGCACTAACTTCCCTATTATTAACACATCACTTTGCTCAATTGCATGTTGAGATCAAAACACTTTAATAAATACAAGAAAAAAGGCCGATAGTGTGGCTATCGGCTGGTATATTACCATTACTCAATAATTGGGGGAGTTAACCAGTAAATGGACTGGTTTAACGAGCTACTTACTAAGACCTATTATCACCGGATATCAAAATATAAAAATTGATATGATTGCCAGCGGAGTTCCTCTTTTATGTCTACTTCTCGTTTACAAACCCAATTCGTTCGTCTCTGGCAACATTTCCAAGGACAAGATAGCGAAACGACACTCCAACATATTGCGGATATGTTATTTTGTTCGCGGCGTCATGTTCGTACCTTGCTCAATAATATGCAAAAAAATGGTTGGATTAGCTGGCAAGCGGAATCAGGCCGTGGCAAACGTTCAACCCTTATTTTTCATATTAATGGATTAGAGCTACAACAGGCACAAGCTGAACACTTATTAAAAGAAGAAAGTATTGAAAAATTGGTCGCTTTGGTAGGCGATAAAGAGACTATCCGCCAAATGGTACTTTCTGAGTTGGAGCGAAGCTATCGGCAAGGTAAAAACCTTCTTCGTATCATTTATTATCGTGATTTCCCTAATTTAATGCCGGGAACACCAATGCGGCGCTCTGAAGTCCATTTAATGAGTCAGATATTTAACGGGCTAACCCATATAAATGAGGAAAAAGGGGAAGTTGAAAATGGTATCGCTCATTACTGGCAAGCTATTAATGAGACACATTGGCGTTTTTATTTGCGACCAGCCATTAATTTTCATCACGGCCGTGAAATGCTTGTCGAAGATATCATTAGCTCATTATTGCGTTTAAAAGAATGTTGGCCATTATTTTCTCATCTTCATTCAGTCTCCTCACCTCGTCCCTATGTGATTGACATTCACTTAAATGAACCCGATTTGCAGCTCCCACTGTTACTTGGCAGCCCACATGCCGCAATAATCCCGAAAGAATGGAAAAATATTCCAAGCTTCAATAAGCGGCCGATTGGAACAGGACCTTATTTTGTCGAAAAAAATATTCCGCAAAAACTGACAATTACAGCTTTTGATCGGTATTTTGGTTATAGAGCATTGCTGGATGAAGTGACGATTTGGGTCGTGCCTGAACTTGCAGAGCAAATGGTGTGCACAACGTTAAAAATGGATAGTGACAATAAGGCAAATGATTCCTTAGAAAGTAGAATGGAAGAAGGCTGTTATTTTTTATTAATGGATCAGCGCTCAAAAGCATCTCAACGAGATGATGTACGTAAATGGATATGCAGTTTTTTGAATCCGATTACTTTATTAGCACACTGTGAATCATTTTATCAGCGGCATTGGGCACCGGCTTACGGGCTTTTGTTACATTGGCACCATTGCCGAATCTTTACTCCTAGCCAAAAACCTGCTGATTTACATGAATTAACCATTACATTTTATGATAAACACCATGAGTTTTATGCAATTAGCCAAATAATGAAACAACTCTTAAAAACTCAAGGAGTTGAACTGATTATTCAAACAGTTGATTATGACCAATGGTTTGAAGGCGCCGTAGAAAGCGATATTTGGCTTGCGACAGTTAACTTTTTTAAACCTCTCGAATTCTCAATTTTTGCGACACTATACGAATTGCCGTTATTACGTCGTTGTTTAGGCTCAACACTTTCTGATGAACTCACGTTGTGGCATCAACAAAAATTTAATGTCGAAGCTTGGTGTGAAAAGCTGGTTGAATCCCAAATATTTCATCCAATATTTCATCATTGGCTTGAATTACAAGGGCAAAAAACAATGAGAGGCGCGAGAATGAATACCTTTGGTTGGTTTGATTTTCAATCTGCTTGGTTCAAACCCGCTGATGACGCTATCAATTAAGTCTATTAACCTAATTTGTTGTAAGGGTTTATACCAAACAATAATGCCAATCTGATATTTAATAACATTATTATTGATAAATTACCAATTCCTTTTAAAATAAGCATTAAGTTAAATTTTAACATAAATATAAAACAATTTTTATTTGACTTAATATTACCTTAACTTAAGTTAGATACCCGTTTAAATATAACCGCTCATATTTAAAATAACAATTAAACTTTATAAAATATAATTACAAATACCTTTAAATAAATATTTTTTAAAATTAAACTTATTTTTAACTTGTTAAATTTTAGCTAAATTTATTATTGTGACAAGCCTCATACTGTTATTCTGTTTATAAACAATAATGTGATGCATGTATAAAATAATGACAATTCTAATTAAAATATGTGTACAATTGTTATATATATAATAGCAACAGTTGTACTACATCCTTAATTAAAGGAGTCATAGTATGTTTTTATTGAATGAAATGCTGATATCAAGGAGTTTCTTCTATATGAAGAAATGGTTCAATATTGATATTTCTCTTGCATTCTTTTTCCCTCATAAATAATCCTTTATTTTTCCCTCTAAGTTATCGCTAACTTATTTACAATGAGTTCAGATTTCTATTTTTATTATTTAATGAAAAATTAAAGGTATTATCATGGCTAAAAGAATTGTAGAACCGTTCCGTATTAAAATGGTAGAAAATATTCGCATTCCATCAAGAGAAGAACGTGAAATAGCACTAAAAGAAGCCGGTTATAACCCATTCTTATTACCAAGCAGCGCGGTTTATATTGATTTATTAACTGACTCAGGTACTAATGCCATGAGTGATCATCAATGGGCTGCAATGATCACTGGCGATGAAGCTTATGCTGGATCTCGTAACTATTATGATTTACAGAATAAAGTTAAAGAGATGTTTGGCTATGAATATACTATTCCGGCTCACCAAGGTCGTGGTGTTGAAAATATGTTGTTCCCTGTATTATTAAAAGTAAAACAGGAACAAGGTGGCGCAAAAAATCCAGTCTTTATTTCTAACTTCCACTTTGATACTACAGCGGCGCATGTTGAATTAAATGGCTGTAAAGCGATTAATATTGTTACTGAAAAAGCCTACGACTCTGAAACTTATGATGATTGGAAAGGCAACTTTGATATTCAAAAATTAAAAGATAACATTGCTAAATATGGCGCTGAAAACGTCGTTGCCATTGTTTCAACTGTCACTTGTAATAGTGCCGGTGGTCAACCGGTTTCAATGGAAAACCTCAAAGAAGTTTATGAAATAGCTAAACAGCACAATATTTTTGTTGTGATGGATTCAGCGCGTTTCTGCGAAAACGCATATTTTATTAAAGAGCGTGATCCAAAATATAAAGATGCCACTATTAAAGAAATTATCTTTGATATGTACAAATATGCTGATGCATTAACCATGTCAGCGAAGAAAGACCCGTTATTGAATATTGGTGGATTAGTTGCAATTAAAGATGATGAGCATATCTTTACTTTAGCAAGACAACGCTGTGTCCCTATGGAAGGTTTCGTCACTTATGGCGGTTTAGCTGGCCGTGATATGGCGGCGATGGTACAAGGTCTTGAAGAAGGTGCGAATGAAGATTATCTCCATTATCGTATTGGTCAAGTAAAATACCTAGGCGATCGCTTACGCGAAGCCGGTATTCCAATTCAATACCCTACGGGTGGTCATGCTGTCTTTGTTGACTGTAAAAAACTTGTTCCGCAAATCCCTGGTGACCAATTCCCTGCTCAAGCTGTCATCAATGCGCTTTACCTTGAATCCGGTGTTCGTGCTGTTGAAATCGGCTCATTCTTATTAGGCCGTGACCCAGAAACCGGTAAACAAAAACATGCAGACATGGAATTTATGCGCTTAACCATCGCAAGACGTGTCTACACTAACGACCATATGGATTATATTGCAGATGCATTAATTGGTCTGAAAGATAAATTTGCAACATTAAAAGGCCTTGATTTTGAATATGAGCCACCCGTATTAAGACACTTTACTGCTCGATTAAAACCAATTAAATAATCAGTAATAATTCAAAGGCTCCCGTGCAATGCGGGAGCCTCAACCTTACTTCTAAGGTAAGTACCATGAATAATTCGTCAGCGAAGAAAGAACCCTCTATATTTGTAGGGGGCTTTGTGCTCGGTGGCGCCATGATAGGAGCTGGCATGTTTAGTTTGCCAACTATTATGGCAGGAGCATGGTTTATAAATTCAATTGTTATTTTATTAGTTGTTTGTTTTTTTATGTTTCACTCAGGGATATATATTCTTGAATGTATATCAAAATACGGTTCAGGCACTAATTACTTTTTTATTTCTAAAGAATTATTACCTAAATGGGCCTGTTACCTTGCCAATGCTGCTTTAATATTTGTTTTATACATTTTAATTTACGCTTATATATCAGCAGCAGGTTCTGTAATTAAAGAAGCTGCTCATATATACGGTTTTGACATTAATTTAAGGTTAATATTTATTGTCTTTACCTTGATATTAGGAGCAAGTATTTGGTGGAGTGGTATTGGTGCTAGCCGTCTAACATCAATATTTTTATTAATTAAAATCGTATTATTTATATTGGCTTTCTCTGGACTATTTTTAATTGTAAAAACTGATCTATTATTTACAGTACCAGGTGGTGGTGGACAAGCATCTCTACTTCCCTTTATCTTTATTATTATCCCTTATGCAATTACCTCATTTGGTTATCATGGCAATGTATGTAGCCTTTATAAGCTATATCATGAAAATGAGCGAAAAGTAGTTAAGAGCTGTGTTATTGGCTGTTTATTAGCATTAGTTCTCTATTTTTTATGGATATTAGGTACAATGGGTAATTTACCAAGAGCGGAGTTTTTAACCATCATTAATAAAGGAGGAAACCTCGACGCCTTTATTGAATCTTTATATTCCGTACTTAGTAGCCCACACATTGCAACGTTCTTGTTATGGTTCTCAATTAGTGCTGTGTTCTGTTCTTTCTTAGGTGTTGCGATTGGTTTATTTGACTACATTTTAGCATCTTTGAATTTTCAAGATAATAGCTCAGGACGTATGAAATCTGCATTATTATGTTTCTTACCTCCTTTAATACTTTGCATGTTATTCCCTAATGGTTTTTTAATTGCAATTGCTTATGCAGGGATGGCAGCATGTATATGGGCAATTATCTGCCCTGCTATTATGGCGCTTAAAGTCAGAGAACGTTTCCCAGATTCTCGATTTAAAGTCTGGGGAGGCAAAGGATTAATATACGCTGTAATTGCATTTGGTGTTGTCGGTATCATTTGCCAATTACTTGCTCAATTTAATTTACTACCAATATACCGTTAATTTTAACAAAAATATTTTAGCGAACTGTCAAAGGTACAGCGAGGTTTGCTGTACWKTTTTGCGGTTATCTTTATATTTACCCAATAATATAATCATACTTAATRAAACCCTACGTAACTAATCCCTACCATKTTTTGAGTATCACCACACTTCTTATCAATCCCCTAAGCCACATCTATACCCTAAAWAWTTCACATCACAGCGAGGCGGCAAGCGAAATTCCTCCAAGGAGCATACATAAGTATGTGACTTGGGGAATMGAGTGAAGCCAACAATGCTGTAGTGTGAAGGGTGACATTCCTTTGTACATCTATACCCTAAAACATTCACATCACAGCGAGGCGGCAAGCGAAATTCCTCCAAGGAGCATACATAAGTATGTGACTTGGGGAATAGAGTGAAGCCAACAATGCTGTGGTGTGAAGTATGACGGGTATACACAGAAAAGAACAAAGTTATAAACACCTAACCATATTAACATGGATGTTATTCACTTTTTCTGTGGATATCTATGTTAACAACCCGATAGTAATCGGGGTATATCCCAATATTCTTTTTTTATCAGGAAATTTCAATTTTTATTAACCCTATTCAAATCAAATAAATAGCAGAATTTTATCACTCTTATTCCGCGATTATCTTTTCAGCATTTTTCCTTAGGAGTTCAAGTGAACAAAGAACAATCAATGTATGCTTTATCCACAAGTAATGTACTTAAGTTATCCATTTTATGTGATGCTGATCAATAAAATGCTCACGTCAAGCCTGTAAATCCACACAGTAATACCTGTTTTTCACAGTTATCCAATAATCCTGTGGATAACCCAGTGAATGATCCTGTGATTATCATGGGATGAACTTGAATAACCCCTTTTCGATTTAAAACAAAATTGAATAATTTAGTAATATACCTTTTTATATCAATAGATTAATAACCACTAATAAATGATGATATACTAACCAAACTTTATGACTTTTTTTTGCCTATTTTTTCACCATCATGACATTTATACCACCAGCATCACCTGAAAGTGAAACTGTCCTTATGGCGCGAGCAACTGCGCTTGCCGGATACACACTGGGAGAGCTTGCTCATTATGCAGGCTTACCTATACCACCTGACCTCAAACGTGATAAAGGCTGGGTTGGCATGTTATTGGAATATTTTTTAGGGGCAACTGCTGGGAGTAAGCCTGAACAAGACTTCGCGAATATAGGAATAGAATTAAAAACAATTCCTATCGACCGAAATGGAGTGCCACTTGAAACCACATTTGTCTCTGTCGCGCCCTTAACAGGTAATAGCGGCGTAACTTGGGAAAATAGCCATGTGTGCCGTAAACTATCCCGAGTGCTGTGGTTTCCAATTGAAGGTGAACGACAAATTCCACTTGCCGAACGTCGCGTTGCTAGTCCATTGTTGTGGAGCCCATCACCTTTAGAAGAACAATTATTACGCCAAGATTGGGAAGAATTAATGGATTTAATTGTGTTAGGCAAGGTTGAAACAATTACTGCGCGTCACGGACAAGTTTTGCAAATTCGCCCAAAAGCCGCTAACAGCAAAGCTTTAACAGAAGGAATTGGTGAATTTGGTCAACCTATTATGACATTGCCGAGGGGCTTTTATCTTAAAAAAGATTTTACCACCCCTCTTCTTGCAAGACATTTTAAAACAACCTAATGAGCGCAACTCATTAAGCCTCATAAATCAGTCAGAATGACTAAAACTCTTCATAAACAGCAGGATCTTGATCCTTAATTCTTCCATTGGATGAAGATATCGAATTAATTTTCTGCATATCTTCTGCCGATAATGCAAAATCAAATATATCAATATTTTCAATTTGGCGAGAAACTTTTGAAGATTTAGGGATTGGTAATGCATCGAGCTGCAAATGCCAACGAAGAATAATCTGTGAAACTGTTTTTTGATATTTATGTGAAAGTTCCACCAATATATGATTAGCGAGCACCTCACCTGCCCTGCCTAACGGGCTCCATGATTGAGTAATAATATTTTTCGATTCATCATATTTGCGCTGTTCTTGCTGATTAAAACGTGGATGCAACTCAATTTGATTAATAACAGGTAAAACACCCGTTTCTAATTCTAAAGTATCGATATGCTCTGGAAGGAAATTACATACACCAATACTTCTAATTAATCCTGATTTTTGTGAATCAATTAATGCTTGCCATGCTTCGACAAACTGACCTTGTTTTGGATTAGGCCAATGAATTAAATATAAATCGACATAATCCAAACCTAAGCGAGCGATTGATTCTTGGATAGTGCGCAGTGCAGGTTTATATTGTTGATGACGACCGGGTAATTTTGATGTAACTGTGATTTGATCTCTTGGAATTGAACTATTTTTTATCGCCTTACCGACAATTCCTTCATTTTCATAATTAAAGGCTGTATCAATTAAGCGATATCCGTTTAACAGTGCGTTTTCAATTATCCGAGTTCCTTCCACACCATTCAATTCATACGTACCAAAACCAATTTTAGGGATTTGAAAACCATCTCGTAATTCATAAGATTGAACCATTGTCATCTCCTCATTCATATTGAATATCTTTTTGGATAGATTGTTAGGCTACAAAATTAGAATAGCAGAACCTCAATCAATTAACTGTTCAAATAGTGAGATTATGCTATTTGTAAAATAAGGTATTTCCACTAATAACAATAGTACTTTTATTTGATTTATACCGTTTTATTTGAAAGAAAATTTTTCATAAGCAAATCTTCATCAATAAAATAGGTAAATTCTGACATTAATTTTTGCATTATGACTGTTCATTATTTTATTATGCTGTCTGTATACCATTATTAAAAAAATAATATTCTTATTTAACTTTAATAGCTGCAACATTAGCTATCTTATCTCTTAGGAATTGACAATGCAGAGCAATAAATTAATAAATACACGTCAACATTTTTATAAATTATCTGATGGCCGCGATTTATGTTGGTTTGAATCTGGCCCAATAACAGGTTTTCCTGTCATCTTTTGTACAGGTGCCGGAATGAGTGGTTTATTAGGCTTTGGAATTGACCTGCTAGAAAAGTTACATATTCGTCTGATTGTCCCTGAACGTGCGGGATTAGGTGAATCAACTCAAGATCCTCAAAAATCATTTTTAAGATATGCTGCTGATATTGAACAGTTATTAAAATCTCAACATATTACGCATTATTCTGTAGTCGGTTTTTCTCAAGGTGCAGTATTTGCAATGGCACTGGCTTTTTATGGCAAACCTAAATCTCTAGTTATTGCTTCAGGGCAAGATCAATTTGACTATCCCACCACAGCAGCTTTATTAAAAAGCGATGTTCTCAATTTACAAAAACAAGCTATTGAAACACCTGATGAGCTTTCTAATTGGCTACAAAAGAATGTCACTGCCGCATGGCTGCTCGCATTTATCTTGCATTATAGTGCGCAAGTTGATCAGCAAATTTATAATGAAGAGACTTTTCTCGAAGCATATACAGATTGTGTATACAGAGCATTTGATCAAGGAAATTGGGGCTACATACAAGACTTACTAATCTCATTTCAACAATGGCCTTTTAGTCCAGAAGAGATCTATTGCCCCGTTTCATTATGGTATGGTCAGCAAGATACCAGCACAGTTCACTCTCCTGATTTTGGCAAAACACTGGCAACACGTTTTCCCAACTGCAAACATTATCTTTTTGCAGATGAAGGCGGTTCATTGCTGTGGACACAAGCTGAGCGTATTTTAGCAAGCTTACAGCCAAAATGAGTCAGAACTAATAATATACAAGTTCAACTTGAGCTCCTAAAAAGGGAGCTCTGAAAGTCCACATATTCTTTCGTTCCAAGCATCAAGTTAATGGGAGATCTCAAACACAGAAACGGTGGCTTACCTAAACTCTTTTCATGTTTATCTGCAACTCAGTCTGTTCTGCAAATAACGTTTCAATCATGAAATCAATAAAAACTCGTAATTTTGGGGCTAAGTGTTTACTTGATGACCAAAGTAAACGGAAAGTGCCTTGATGCTCGATTTGTTCATCCATTATCGTGACTAACTCCCCTCTCTCAATGGCTTTTTGGGTCATAAAATCAGGGAGGCATGCAATGCCCAAGCCTGCTAAAACTACATCCATCAAGGCTGCTGAACTATTGCTTGTCATCGACGTGGGTATGATTAGTTCAGGTGCATCTTTAACGCACTTTAACGGCCACTCCTCCAGCTTATTGGTACTTGGGAATTTATGCTGCAAACAGATATGATGAACAAGATCGGCGGGTTCTGTAGGGGTGCCATGATGATTTAAATAGGCTGGAGATGCAACCAATTGTAGATGATAATTGCCTAGAGGTCGTGACATCAACCTTGAGTCTGTAGGCAATCCTGTGCGTATTACGACATCAAAACCCTCGTCTATCACATCAACTAAGCGGTCTGAAAAATCTATATCTAACTCAATAGCAGGATAGCGTTGCATGAAAGCCGTGATTGCAGGCATGATCAACATGCCGACTAACGGCAAGCTAACGCGCAACTTTCCTTTTGGCATCTGTTGAGTAGCACACAGCTCTAGTTCGGCCGCCTCAATTTCAGACAAAATACGCCTACAACGCTCTAAGAAAAGTGAACCTTCTGCCGTCAAAGTGATGCTACGCGTACTACGATGAAATAATCTCACTCCTAACCGTTCTTCCAGCCTAGAAACACTTTTACCTACAGCAGATGAAGAGACACCTAAGTTGCGGCCTGCATCAGAAAAACTGCGGGTTTCTGCTGCTTGAACAAAGAACGCAATGCTATTTAATGATTCCATCACTTTGCCTATTTAAGAATATTTGTCCTATATGTTATGAACATTAGCATTATTGTCTTTCATGGTAAATCCCAGCAACATGAGTGCCTTCATCTCAGTCATATTGATTTTGAGTTATTAGAACTCATTGTTGATATTTAAAAAGGCAAGATTATGGCAAGTTCTACAACAATGCTTAACGGTACACAAAATATCCCAATGCCCATTGCATCACTATTAGCTATGGCATTAGCGGGATTCATTACCATCCTTACAGAAGCACTACCATCGGGATTACTGCCACAAATCAGCGCAGGTTTGAATGTATCTGAATCGCTTGCTGGGCAGTTAGTCACCCTATATGCAATTGGATCATTAGTTGCAGCAATTCCATTAACTGCCGCAACACAAGGTGTACGCCGTCGTCCATTACTTTTATCGGCTATTGCAGGTTTTGTGGTTGCAAATACCGTCACAACTTTTTCAAACAGCTTTACATTTATAATGGTAGCGCGTTTTTTAGCTGGGGTTTCAGCAGGGTTGTTATGGGCATTATTGGCAGGATATGCCGCACGCTTGGTTCCCGACCATCAAAAAGGAAAAGCAATTGCCATTGCAATGGTGGGCGCGCCCTTAGCGCTTTCATTGGGTGTGCCTGTTGGTACATTTCTTGGTAATTTTGTCAGTTGGCGCATGTGTTTTGGTATCATGAGTATATTGGCACTAGGACTGATGTTATGGGTACGTATTCAGGTTCCTGATTTTAATGGGCAAGAAGCTGGGAAACGTTTGCCACTGAAGCGAGTATTGACCATTTCGGGCGTCCGCCCCGTTCTCCTCGTAGTTCTGTTCTTTGTGTTAGCGCATAACATTCTCTATACCTATATTGCACCATTTTTAATGAAAGCAGGAATGGCTGAAAGAATCGATTTGGTGCTACTTGTGTTTGGCCTCACTTCACTTCTGGGCATTTGGGTTATTGGCGTGCTAATTGATCGCCATCTACGTATATTGACGCTAGCTTGTACCGTATTGTTTGGATTGTCCGCACTGGTATTGGGGATAGCCGATAATATGCCGAGTGTGATTTATCTGGCGATAGGTGCTTGGGGGCTTGCCTTTGGCGGGGCAGGAACATTGTTCCAGACGGCAATAGCCAAAACAGCTGGCGATGCTGCTGATGTCGCACAGTCAATGTTAGTTACAGCTTGGAACATTGCTATTGCAGGTGGGGGAATTATTGGCGGTATATTACTTGATAAACAAGGTGTTTCAACGTTTTTCCCAACGTTATTGGTGTTGTTAGCGGCTACTTTGATTGTCGTTTTGTCAGCCAAGAAACACGGTTTTCCAAAACAAGCTAGCTAAATTAGGATAGTTATTGAGCGCCTTTCATCTGGTGCTCAATACAAAGCGTATTATTTAAGCGAGTAACAAATCCGTTAACCTTCAAGTGCAAAAGCATACTCATGTGATTCATCTGCTATTTAATCATCGACCAATGACCAATCAAGCTTTCAACCTTATCATAAATAGGGTTTTGTCGTCAGGATATCACTTGCAACATAAGTATCTTTAACAAAACAAGCCGTTAACTTAGGTGCTAACTAATATTAATTGGTATTTATGTACGAGGTATAACCATAGAGGTATAAACATGGTCACCCTCAATTCGATAAACAACCCTTACTCTATCACCCACTTGCCATATTGATGAAAGTGAAACGGTCAATACAAATAGCATGTCACATTGACTAAGTTCAATTAACATGACGCAATCAAAATCAAAAATGTAACCAACATCATTATAAATAGCTTTAAAGATAGACTCTTTAGCAGAAAATATTAATGTAATGAATAATGGTTCAGATAAAAATTTATCTTTTACTATATTAAGTTCCTGTACTATATTAAGTTCCTGAGATTTGATCACTTCAGACTTAATGCTATTCGCAATTTCATTACTAAAAATGACCTCACTGTCTATACCAATATTTTTATAAAGGCGAGAACTTGCAACACAAGCTGCTGCAATTGAGGATGAATGCGTGATAGAACCAATAACACCTTCTGGCCAAATAGGGCTTCTATCTAGAGCCACACCCACATTGGTATATTGTGTTAAGCTAAATTTTCTTAAGGATAATTGAGCACAAATTCTTCCCGCTAAAAATTCACAGCGCCTCTTTGCCACCATTTTAGAAAAATTAGCTGGTAAAGTTATTTGATGATACAAAAAATCACTTTCATCAATATCGTTTAATTGAAAAACTATTTGAGAATAGAAAAGGTTATGACTAAGAATAGGAAAGCTAACAGGGGAAATAGAATATTTAAATTTAAACGATAAGTTTGACACTATATACTCACCTATATAATTTATAATATTTTTATTACACTACGATATATAAAAATAATTTTATAATTGACAGGTTAAATCATTTATTTTAATTGAATCAATTCTTTTATATTCATCAAATATAGTGGTCATTATCAATAAATTAAATGCCTAGACTACTTCCAGATTATCATTATGCTCCCAAGATTGAGCCTCCATCCACCACGATATCCTGCAATGTAATATGGCTAGCAAGATCAGAGGCAAGGAATAAAATAGTACTGGCAACCTCTTGCGGACGAGCAATTTTACCTAGAGGAATACCTAATTTGAACTGCTCGCAAAAACCATGAATACGCTGCTGTTCAGCATCACTATTACTCCATAAACTGCGCTGCATATCGGTGTCTGTTGACCCAGGGGAAACAATATTGCAACGAACACCACTCCCAGCCAATTCCAGTCCAACTGTCAGCGTCAGACTTTTTAACGCAGCTTTAGATGCTCCATAAGCACTCATACCGATACGTGGTATATGTGCTGCATCAGAAGCGACTGTTACAATAACTCCCCTTTGCTGCTTACGAAACTGTCCCATCGTTTGCTGGAACAGATTAAATGCCCCACCAACATTAACGGCAAAAGTTTGCTGCCACTCTTCAGCGTTCAATGTGTCGGTAGCGCCTATGTGTAATATACCAGCAGCATTCACCAATACATCTAACTGGTCAATTTGTTGTAATAGCCGTTGGCACACTTCTTTGACTTGTGCCGCATTCGACACATCCATTTTTTGAGTATTAAACGGATAATTTTCCAGCAAAAACTCGCGGTCAAATCCAATTACCTGCGCTCCAGCTTCTACAAATGCTAGCGCGCTCGTATAACCAATACCTTTACCCGCCCCAGTGATCCAGACAGTCTTACCTTGAAAATCAAATCGCGTCATTATTTCATCTCACAGGAGAGTAATTTCCACCACGCATCAATCGTCGGATTTTTACTAGTACCTCAAAATTGATATCGCTATAAACTTTGCACCAATCGTTTGCCAAATCCATTATGTGAGCAGCATCCAAGCCGTTATCAATGAAATTTTCATTCTCAAACAGTATGTTAGGTTTAACCTAAAGCGATAACACCAATGTTCACAAAACATCTTTGTTAGCAGGAACAGAGCTCGATAATAAATCTTGAGTCATGACGACTCGTCCAGAAAGTTCAGCAACATACTTCAAAGACATAAGGTGCTTTTCACGACTAAAATCGGCTAAGGCATCAGCCACCATAAACGGTTTAATATCCCGCATGAAGGCATCAGTTGCAGTCGTCATACACCCAATATGAGAATACACGCCAGTAATGATGAGCTGATCCCTCCCAGTATCTTTCAACATTTGTTCCAGCGAAGAACGGTGAAACGCACTGTAACGCCATTTCGTCATGACAATGTCGTTCTCATCGGGTGTTAGCAAATCGACCACTTTCTGTTTCTCAGGAGAATGTGTAAGACCCGGTCCCCACATATCATTAAGAAGCGCTCGATCTTCGTCATTTTGCTCATTTGGCTGAGCGGTGTAATAGACCGGAATATTATATTTTTTACAATACTGACGTAACGCGGCAATATTTTTAATGACTCGCTCCAGCATCTGGCAGTCCTCACCCCAGAAGCTAACAAAATAATCCTGCATATCGTGAATTAGCAATGAAGCACATTCTGGCTCAAATGCCCAATTCACCTTATTTACAGGAATTTCCTGAGCAATAGGCAGCGTATAATCCTGTAATTGAGGTATTGACATATCATATATCTCCCTTGACGTTATAAAGTCAGGTTCATAAAGAAATACATATCGTAGTTAATTTAGACCAAAAACATTTAACATCGTAGAAAGCTTGGCTCCGGTCTCTCGCCACTCTTCAACAGGAGATGATGCGGTTACAATCCCTGCACCAGCAAAAAGACGCACTTGATTTTTGCAGAGTTTCGCACAACGGATTGTTACCACCCATTCGCCGTTTCCTTCAACATCACACCAACCAACAATGCCGCCAAACTGTTCACGGTCAAATGGCTCCAGCTCAGTAATCAGTTTTTTCGCTATCTGATGAGGAAAACCACTCAATGCAGGTGTTGGATGCAATAAGCAAGCTAGTGTCAATGCATTTTCCTGAGCGCCAGCTTTACCTTCAAATTGTGTGCCAAGATGCCAGAGAGTCGGTGTCGCAATAAGCTGTGGAGTGGATAGTAGTTGTAATTCAGTGTGACTCGCGCGCAAAATCATTTCCATTGCTTGCGTGACTAGCTTATGTTCGTGTAGATCTTTCTTCGATTTCAATAAACAAATACCCGCTTCTTTATCTAACATCTCATTAGATTGGCGACGAGCAGAACCTGCAAGAGGCAAGGAACTAAAGTGTTCATCCTTTTTACGCAATAGTAGTTCAGGGCTGGCACCAAGTAATACGCTTCCATCTTCCAATGGTACATGAAAATTGTAACTCACTGGGTTTTGTGCAATTAGCCGTTCCAATAATGCCCCGCCATCAATATCAGCATCAGTAGTAATATCAATTAAACGAGAAAGAACGACTTTGTCGACCTCAGATGTTGTCGTCAATGAAACTGCACGTGCCACCATTGCTTCAAAGTTCTCTTGTTCAGGAATAGCCTTACGTTCAATAACATTCAGCGATTGGTGATCTGTAAAAGAACATGCTGACTGCTGTCTCTCGACGCGAGAGAAAGATTGCCAAGAGTATGGGACAAAAAGCGATGATGGTTGACTTGTATCAAAAGGTATAGCGCCAACAATAATGGGATTTTCTATGCCTTCCAACTTGGCTTTTAAAAATAGCTCCTGTAATTTTCGCTGAAAAAGGCTGTCTAACGAATCCCCATTAATAGCAGGCTCGGTAAAACGAGCAAAGCACCCTGACGTCGTAAAACTGCGATACGGAGACATAAAGAAAAAATGGTCTGATGCAAGCGTTATCATAATGTACTGCTCTTTCTCTGCCGAAAACCTGACTATACTATTCGCCAAAACATGAAAAATCAATAATACAAATGATAATCATTATTATTATTATTTGTATTATCAATAAATGGCATGTATAAATAATGGAATCGACTCTCGCCGCTATACCAGCCTCACCAACATTATGAGTTGTTGGAAGTCGTCGCAACCGACCGTATTTTTGTGAACGCCAACTAATTAAGGGGTAATACAGGCAATAGAATCTGCAATACATAATTTAAACAATTACTTGCATTCTTCGTTTCCTAATAAAAATAAGGATAATCAGTGAGATACTACATACCAGAGTTCCCAGCGATAAACTACTGAAAAACGATCTAATTGTCCCATCAGCAATTAACCATGCTCCGATATAAGAGCCGAAAATTGAACCGAAACGTCCGCTAGCCATCGCCCAACTCACGCCCGTAGCCCTAGCATAAGGCGGATATAATGTGGCAGAAATGAGATTTAGCCCGTTTTGTGCTCCGGCAATAGTAAAACCAATCATAAAAACAATAAGAAGTAGACCGTAATAACTATTAATAAAGTTATCAATAATAAGTAAAAATATGACAGCAAAAAAATATGCCGAGGCTAATATAATAAATGCTTCTTTTCGGTAATCGATCCACAAGGCTAACAATATTGCGCCGAGCGTACCACCAAGCGGTAACATAGTGGTGATATAATTAATCTCTTGATAGCTATATATCCCTTCGAAAATAATTGGCAACCAGTATGTCAGCAGATAAAAAACAAAGAGAGAAAAGAAAAATGAAACCCACAATAATAGTGTTACGGCAGTATAACCACGAGTAAAAAGTGCCATTACTGTCTGGTATTCAATGGGCTTATCATTGTGCTGACTATTTTTCAAACTCTCCCAGTCAACATGACGATTAATCGAAAAAACGATGTTTTCTAACGCTGCTATTGCTCTTACATTGTTTCTTTTGATTAAGCATTCGAGTGACTCTGGCAAATAAAAAAAATTAGAGGCACGCAAAGAAGGGGAAGAAATCCACCAAAATAAAATAGCCAGTGCCAACTTAGCTGCTGCAACACGACATTAGCAATCGCGCCACCGATGGCAATACCGATGGTGAAGCCGCTCCAACTCAGAGTACACAGCAGCATACGATAGCGCTGAGGAGAATATTCAGAACATAGTGAAATACATATCGGCATCGCTCCACCCAAGCCGATGCCTGTTAAAAACCGAAATAAAATAAGCGAATGAAGATCAGTCACTAGACCACATAAAATAGACCCAACTCCATAAACGAATGTTGAAAATATCAGCAGTTTTTTTCTGCCGAACTTATCAGCCAGCGGTCCAAAAATCATACTGCCGAGCATTAACCCCAGCATCCCGACAACAAATAGCCAGGAAAGGGAATCAGGGGTCAGGCTCATTTCTTTTTTTAATACTGGAGCAAGATAAGCAACAATGGAAATGTCAAAACCATCCAGCAACACAATGAAAAAACAAATAATAATGACCTTCCATTGAAAACGGCTTATTTTATTCTGGTCAATAAACGCTCTCATTGCGCTAACCGTAATTTGCGCTTCATGTACCATATCTTACGATTCTCCGTTTCAAAATACGCTAAAAAAGGTAGGTTGCTGATATGTAATATAACGTTAAGACTGTCATCAATAAGAATGCTACGGCAGGAAATAAAACAGGGATGACCCGGAAATAATCTAGCCGATAAATACGCTTATTTACTCTTTAACTGGTCATAATTTTGTTCAATATCATCGGCAATATCCAATTGATCCTGCAACATAAACAAAATATGCTCTTTTTCTACGCATGGGTTAAGTAACACAACACGTAAAAAAACCAGCGCCTTATTACCATGACAAGCAAATTTTCGTTCGCTGCGTGAAACAAAGCTTTTCCCTCTACTGCGCTGGATCTTTTGCAACAGACAATTAAACTCACTAATCTGTTGGTTGTCCTCCGCAGTTAATGCTTTATTTCTAAAGCGTTTCGGTATAAATCGGTAGCTTAAGATATTTATTGTCGGTTCAGTTAATAGTTCAAAGGCGGGATGATTCTTGATATAGCTAGCCATGTTTTTGATGTTATCCATCGCCGTCCCAAAAAGCTCACCATAGCCTTGCTTACCAATCAGATGCAGACATGCGTGTAGATAAAGCATATTCGCAGGGCGCGTTCCTTCAAGGGTAAATCGCCCCTGATCAAGTGATGTTTTGCGTACTGCATAAGGCGCCGTATGTATAAGAACACGTGAAAGTTCTGGTTTTTTAAAGAACAGCATGCCAGTGCCAATCGGCATGAGCATTTGTTTATGGCCGTCGATCGTCACTGTATCTGCTAGCTCAATACCTGCCAGCAGGAATTTGTGCTTATGGCTTAAGATAAACGCACCACCCCATGCTGCATCTATATGCACATGGATGCCATACCGTCTTCCTAATTCGGCAATCTCAAACAGTGGGTCAATGGAACCAAAATCCGTTGTCCCAGCAATCCCGACGATGGCTGCAACGGTAATCCCCTGCTTTGTGCACGCCTGAATTTGTTGTTCAATATGATCAACATATACCTTTTGTTGCTGATTAACCGGTAAACGATATAACTCAAACCCCAACAGTGCCGCCGCTTTGTCAAAGGAGTAATGCAGTAGCTCAGAACCAATAACCGCCAATCGACTTTCCGAATTTTGCCTAGCCTGACGTGTAGCAACCCACATCGCAGTTAAATTGGCCATTGTCCCACCACTAGTAAAAATTCCAGTGGTTTTACTAAAATCTTGGTTTATATCGGCGTAGAAATCATCATTACAATTGAAAATTTCCTGATGTAATAACTTTAGTAATTGGCGTTCCAACAACGTTAATCCTCTGCTGGTTTCCATCTTTACCATATTTTGATTTAACGTCTGGATTAAACGCCCAATCTCCGGAATAAATGATGGCAAAGGGCTAGTCATATGGCCTAAATAGGTGGGACTGGCCAAATGAGAACAAGCTGGAATAATCGTTTCTAGAATATCAGAGAGATAATTCTTGATACTTGCCGGCTCTTCAGGAATGGTTAACGAAGAAAATGTATTCCCCAATACGTCTTTATTAAATGTATTAACTTCATCTTTTTGCTGAGAAAACGCGTCAATACACAAATCAATACCTTCCTGAAAATAAGGTGCGGAAGGTGAAAATAACGTCTTAATAAAAAAGGTTTCTTTCATTGAATAGCCACCAGATGACTTAATGCTTCGATAGCAGAAGAATTAATGTTGAATTAGACTCATTTTGAACTGCCCTAATTGCCAGAAATCCCGCAAAAAAAGTATTCAAAATAGAACCCGTTGTTACGACAAAATAGCCCAATGTTTGCGCGAGATAAAAACAAACGGCAAACTAATAAATACGTTTAGGTAGATTATTAATATTTTTATCAGCCATATGAACACAGCCCTCACTATGGCAACCATTAATGACGTTCGGACGTTGCTATTTTCAATCCAATGGACAAAGGTATCAGGCAAATCAGAACTATGATGGCTGAAAAAATAAATGGATAACCATCGCTATCAGGTAATGAAAGATTTACCGTATAGTAATACATACTGGTTGCACAAACAGGCCCCACTACCGCCCAAAAACTGGTAATTGACGATAACGCTCCCATTAACTGCCCTTGTTCAGACGCTGAAACCTGTGATGAAAAAATACTCACAATCGATGAATTGCTGATACTTGAAAAACTATAAATCATCATCGCGATGTATATCGTTACGTTACTGTTTGAAAACGCAATACATGTCAAACCCAACGCGAACAGAAAAAAGCCAAGCAATGGTATTTTATTATCGCTTAATACATAGCGAACTAATTTGAGTAATGCCGTTTGAGCAAATAAGCCACCGAGTCCAAGAATAACAAATGATGTTGCAATTTGGCTGTCGCTCCACGCAAAGCGATATTTCGTAAAAAATGGCCATAGCGTAATCGGGAACTGGGTCGCAAACATAAACAAAATTTGCACAATAAACAGATGAAACAGACCTTTATATTTAAGAAAATAGGCAATCGAGGAGAATGGATTATCAAGTTTGAACGCTCTTCTTTCCTCTTTATTCAGCGTTTCTTTAAATAAGAAAATAACGCACAGCAGCCCAATCAAGCTAAAGACGGAGGCAGCATAGAAAGGAACTCGAACACCATACTGAACAGCTACCGCAGAGATCGCAGGGCCAATAACCAGACCTAAACTCATTACCCCAAAAAGAAAACCATAGTTTTGCATTTTGCTTTTTTCATCGCTCATATCAGCCACACTTGCCAGCGAAACAATGACCGGCGATCCAGCGATACCCGCAATAATCCGCGCCAAAAACAGCAAATATAAATTCTGGCTTAACGCATAAAGTAGATAGTCGAACGTAAACGCCACAAAGCAAATGATTAAAATAGGCTTACGACCAAACTTATCAGAAATAGCCCCCATAATTGGCGCAAAGAGAAATTGCATAATACCAAACGTAGCCAATAGCCAGCCGCCGATAAGTGCATTATCCACAACCGTATCGTGGGTGACTGATTCCAGCAACGACGGGATAATCGGATAAATAAGAAATAACCCTATCTGGTCTAAAAAAACGGTTACCAGTAAACAAATAAATGATAAAGACAATGTCTTCTTCTGCATACTAACCTCATGGAGCTACTATCAATAATAGAATTCTCAATACCGACCCGACAGCACAGAAAACTGCAATGTAAACTGTGCTGTTCGCACAATCATGGAATGATCCTGTTAACTTTTCTGAATATCCCAAAACTCTTTATAGATGCCGCCATGCTCTAATAACTGCTGGTGCGTACCACTTTCCGCAACATGACCTTTATCAATCACTAGAATTTGCTTGGCGCCAATTATTGTGGAAAGACGATGAGCAATAACCAATACCGTTTTTCCCCGGACAAGAGTGTTAATCACCTCTTGCACCGCAAGTTCATTCTGGGTATCAAGTGCAGCTGTTGGCTCGTCGAGGATAAGGATTGGCGCGTTCTTTAAAATAGCCCGCGCAATAGAAATGCGCTGTCTTTCTCCGCCGGAGAGGCTTTTACCAATATCATTGAGGCGTGTTTGATAACCATCCTTAAAATTTTGAATAAATTCATGACAATTAGCCTGCTTGCACACGTTAATCACGTCTTCGTCAGTAGCTGACAATTTCGCCATACGAATGTTGTTCATAATGGTATCTTGGAACAGATATACATCCTGAAACACCACCGAGATCAAGCTCATTAACTGCTGTTGAGACATATCACGGATATCTATGCCACCAATTTTGATACTGCCTGAAGTGACGTCTGCAAAGCGTAGAATAAGTTTTGTGATGGTCGTTTTACCGCATCCACTGGCACCAACCAAAGCAGTAAGCGCTTTCTCAGGGATGGTAATAGAAATATCATTCAGCACCTGTTTATCTTGCCCTCTATAGGCGAAATTTACCCCTGTAAAGGAAATATCATAATGCGTAGGCATCACTTCTGCTTTTTTTTCCGGTAAGGAAGGTGCGTTCAGCAATTCCTGCAACTTTTCATAGCCGATAACCAACGACTCGAGCATTGACGACATCTGTACGAAAAAATTCAGCACGTCTGTACAACGAGCAACAATAAGCAACACGCAGGCTAGCAGAAAGTATGAAATAGCTGACGCATTAACAAGATATGCACCCAGTGAAATAATCAGTATCAGACCTATTTGGATCATAACCGTGATAATCAAGTTCGGCTTTTCACCCTTTTTGGTGCCGATACGCAGTATATTTGCCACATCTCTGGCAACTTTAATAAACTGCGTCATTTTCTCTTCGGTCTGGCCGGTCGATTTCAGGACATCCAGCCCTTGAACAAATTCAACAGCTTCCCCCTTTAGCTTTGCATTAGCTTCTGCCAAGATACTGAACCCACGGCGGTAGGCCTTTCTGCGCCACAGATAGAGCGGAATAGCCATCGGAAAAACTAAAAACATCATCAGAGAAAGCTGCCAGCTGTAGAATAACAAGGCGATAGCGGCTGACAGAGGAATAACCACACCAGTAATAATGATGTTAAGCAGCATAAAGGTGTATACCGCTGCTTCATTCACACTCTGCATTAAGATGTAATTGATTTCCCCAGATCTGAATTGGCTAAGATAATCTAAGGAAATATGCCGCAGTTTATTACCTAACTTCTCCCGAAGTTCCGTAACAGCAAGCGTCGAATAACCATCTGCATCATAGCGCTCAGAAAGCACTTTAAAAATAAAACTGGTAGCCAAAAGAACGACAACAATGATTAAACAAGGGATCACCGCAGCAACATCTTTTGTTTCTAATGCAGCAAATAAAGGGTAAAGCAAAACCAGTGATACACCAAACAAAGAGGATGAGATTACGGTATAGATCAGGCTGCGAATAAAAATACTCTTTTGTTTACCTGCCGCATTGACCAACCCGGAATAGGTCATTAGCAGCGATTTAGCGGTGCGAGTTTGCGTATTAATATACTCTTTCATTGCTTTCCTCATCTTCAATATTATTCGTTGGGATCGACCAGTTTTTTGCTTTTTTATACTCTTGCCACAACGTTTTATAATCTTCTGAAGTTTCAATTAGCTCTTCATGGCGACCATGAGCGGTAATAATGCCTTTATCTAATAATATAATTTGATCGGCGTTGATTACGCTTGCCAGACGATGAGTCACCATAATCACGGTTTTATTTTTATCAATTAGCCGATTGAATGCTTTTAGTAATAACGCTTCATTTCGCGCATCAGAGAATGCTGTCGGTTCGTCTAAAATAACGATTGGGCGGTTTTGTAGAAAAGTTCTTGCAATAGTAATTCGCTGCTTTTGCCCACCGGATAATAGCTGCCCACGTTCACCCACTAGAGTCTTGTACTGTTCAGGTAGCCGCATGATGAAATCATGTATCTCCGCTTTTTTAGCTGCTTCTATAACTTTTTCATCAGAGATATCATTTAGCCCATAGCGAATGTTATCTGCGATAGAACACGAGAATAAAAAATTGTCCTGAAAAACAAATGAAATTTTTGCCATAAGTTCCGCATACTCAATATCTTTGATATTGACGCCACCTAGCGTAATCCTGCCTTCGGTAGCCTCAAGGAATCGAGGGATCAAGTTTGCCAGTGTCGTTTTCCCAGAACCTGACGTGCCGATAAGTACAGTAAAAGCATTCTCAGGAATACGGAGTGTAATGTTGGATAAAACAACGTTCGCGTTCTGATAAGAAAAATCGACATTATCGAAAATAATTTCGTTGTTATTAGGGTGCTGGGGATTTTCTGGTGCTTTAAGAATAGGCAGGTTTTCAACGTCAAAAATTCTTTCTATTGCCGCTTTCGATTTTTGTAGGATCTGAAACAAGCCCATGACGGGGTGAATGCTCTCCGCTATGCCGATTGCCAATAGTAAAAAACTGAATGTGGTAATAAATGAAATATGATCATACAGTTGGGCTAAGCTTAATCCAACAATCAGAATAATGCTCATTGGCATTGGAGAGAAAAGACTACGGGCAATTTTTGAAGACAGGCGCATTGATTGTAGCCAATGAAAAACCACGGCACAGTAGTTTTCCAGCGCCTTTTGATATTGACCAAATGCCCCTGCTCCGGCATCAAAGGTTCTGACAGCGCTCATTCCCTGAATATATTCAATAATTTTACTGTTAATTTGAATCGTGGCGTTATTGTATGTTTCTTTTAAAAGCTTGCCCTTTTTCATCATGTAGCTCAGCAACAAAAAGGTCACTAAAGTAATAGCAAAAACGATGCTGGCAAAAATCCAATTAAAAATGAATAAAACTATCAGGGTAAAAATCGGCGTTACAAAAGCCTCCGCTTTTAACGGGGGAGCATCAGCAACAAAAGCATGGAGTTCTTTAATATCATCAATCAAAGTTTTGACCAGATTTCCCCCTCCCATGTTCCTGACCGTTTCGATAGGCAGTTGATTAACTTTTTTCACCAGCCGGGTACGCAGTATTTCTTCTAATTCAAATGCTGCATAGTGAGATTTATCATGGGCATAAATTCGGAGGGTATAAAAAAGAATACTCATTATTAGCAGGGAGATAATCGGCAACCAAGGAAACGCTTTGGAGTCAACGATCAATTGGTGTAAAACCCAGATCAGCATAAGCCATATGCTGATTTTTAGCACTTGGGCAATGGATGCCCAAAATATAGAATGAGATATCTTTTTCTTTACAGGAAGAAATATATCAGTGTGATTCATTATTATGTGCCTTAATCATAGTGCAATAAAATCTGCTACGCGCAAGCCAGATCTGTTCACATTGTTGGAAACAACGACCTAACGGAAGAAACAGACGCCGTTAAGCGCCAATATGGGATGAAGGTAAACAAAAATTCGCCGTGTTGGCTCGCTAAAAACAAACCTCAGGGCTGAGAAACGTTATACAGCGGAAATGCTGCCCTGCCATTGCGGCACGAGGGTAAGCATCTTATCGGTTGCTAGTCAGCACCATTTGACTTGCATCGACAATCTTCGTAAGCAAAGCAAGACGTGTGGCCTTGTCGTTTAGGTAAAAATGCCCTCCAGTAAAGATATAGCTACCCAGCCAACGAGTTGTATAGTCAGACCATTTTTCAACAGCCTCTCGGGAAACAATCTCCGTATCATCCTCGCCAAACATAGCCATCAGCGGACTGGTCGTCGAAATCGGCGCGGCATCCATCAACTTATCGTTGAGCTGAAAATCATTACGCAAAATAGGTAAAAAGAAATCCAAAACTGCCTGATTATCAACCAGTTCCTCAGGAAGACCGCCATAAACAGCAACTACCTTAAGAAATTCTTCTCTAGGCAATAAATGATAATTCCTTGGCCGGTTCAATAGCATTGATGTTTCAGGCCTGCCGCTCAGAACAATTAATTGGATAGCTCCTGCGCGGTTTCTTAGCTGCAATTGCTTAACCACCTGTAATGCCAAAATACTACCAACACTATGACCAAAAAACGCAATTTTGCTTTTTCCCTTATTAATGATTGCTTCGGTAATTTCGTTGATCAACCTATGTGGATCATTTGTTAATGGCTCTTTTAACCGACTACCGTGCCCAGGATATTCCACAGGGCAAACATTCAGCCAGTCAGGTATAGTCGTTTTTAACACTGCCTCCCGTATGCTTCTCAATACTGTGGTCATGTATGACGTGTTCTATTACTTTTGCTAAATCATTTATCCGGCTGTTGTCATATATGGATTGAAAAGGCAAATCAATGTTAAAGCGTTTATTCAGTCGTAAAACTAAAGTGGTAAGGCTTAACGAATTACCGCCAATTTCAAAGAAGTCATCAGTTAACGCGATTGATGCTGGGTTCAGGGATAGCACCTCAGCAATTTCCTCAATCAAGCTTTCTGCATATTCAGCTATTTCTCCGTGTTCCACGTGACGCACCACGTTTGCATTTAAGATATATTTTTCTTTCAAAGCCTTGCGATCTATTTTCTGATTTGGCGTGATGGTCCACTCATCAACAATATGACATTCATTCGGGATCATGTAGACAGGCAAAACTCGTCGGAGTGCTTCTTTTATATCACTAAATTTGGCATGTACAGCATCCGAAGCCAGCATAAATAAGTGTAGGGTCGTGTTGTTTAAAACCGAGTGAGCAACAATAACGACTTCCTGACATTTGAACTCTTTACAGATAATATTTTCAATTTCACCTAACTCAACCCTGAAACCTCGGATCTGAACCTGACCATCATTCCTGCCCATAAAATACAGCATGCCATCATAGTCATAATAAGCGAGGTCACCAGTGCAGTATCCACCATATTTAAAGGATTTTCGTGTAAGTTCTGTATTATGAAGATAGCCGGAACCCACTCCGGGGCCGATGATTAACATTTCCCCGACAACACCTGGAGGAAGCGGATTACCATGCGAGTCAATAATTTTTATTTCTGTTTCCGGTAAAGGATAGCCTAGTGCGGCGGCATTGCGGGTTTCATGCACAGGGTTATACGTCGCCATAACGGCCGTTTCAGTTGGTCCGTAGAGGTTATAAAATGATTTTGACGTATCTTTTACCCACTCCATCGCAAAATTAGCTGGGCATATATCGCCACCGGTTAACAGCGTATCCACATGTAGCAGTTCGCTAATATTGAGGTGTGAAATAACGATCGGCGGTAAAAATGCAAACTCTATTTCGTTTGCATTCAAGTATTGGGTAATTTGATTCAGATCCTGCCGCTTGCTATTCGGAATGAGATACAGACAGCTGCAACTCACCACTGATAGCGCCAGTTCGAGAATGGACGCATCAAAACTAATGGATGAAAACTGCATCGCCCGCCTGAACTTAACTTTTTCCCCCATGACCTGACGGCATGAGGCAAGCAGTGTTTTGACGCCTCTATTCGTGTTCATAGCCCCTTTTGGATTACCGGTGGAGCCCGATGTATAAATAATATACGCTGGGCTCTCATCGTCGAGCTCCGGTAGCAACTGTTGTGGCTTATCTTGCAAATATGTTTCTGTAATTTCTTCCATCAGGATGTACTGTACGTTATCAAAAATACGTTCAGTTACGCTGGTAGTGATAACTCTGGCAAGTCCCGCATCCCTAGCAATAAATTTCAAGCGTTCTTCAGGGTATGACAAGTCCAACGGCAAATAGCAGCCACCACGCGCCATAATGGCAAGCATTGCAAGAAAGGAATCAATACTTCGATTCAAATAAACACCGACGATCTCCCCTTTACGTATATCTAGGTTAGCGGCAATTTGCTTAATTTTTTTCGACAGTTGTTGGTAGGTGTAAGTCGTTGACTCATCGACAAAGGCCAGTTGCAAGGGGTGTTGGCGGGCATTTTCATTAATTTGCTGATATAAATTCAGCTCAACTGCCACATTATCGCCTTTTAAAACTGGGTAATAGCACGATAACGTGCCCAGCACATCATTGAGTATACGGCCTGAATCCGTTGCGATGGTGTCGATCAAGCGCGCAAATATGGTACTTACCTCTGATGATGCTGTAGCGATCGGAACTGCTGGGGCAATGGCGTCGTCAGGCTCAATCCAGTAACTTTCCGGGTTAAGCCTAGCAACCGGAAGCTCAACGACATAGCTTTTATCTATCACCCGGCTCAGATCTAGCCGGGCAAATCGGTAGCAGAAGGGACATAATCTTGTGCAAAAATGGCATCCGCCTGCGTAACGTCGACAATTGGGATCTGAAATGCTTCCGGAACTAAATGGCGGGTTTTCGCATCGACGATAATAAGACAGGGTTGCGCATCTTCAAGGATTTGCTCAATACGGCTTGCTGGCTGATCGATATCCAGCGGTAAATATGCGGCTCCTGACGCCAAAACACCCCATACCCCCACAATCTGCTGCCAGCCTTTCGGTAACAAAATGGCAACAATCGCCGGCCGCTCCTGCTGCAATCTGTTGGCATGGATAAAGGCTCCCAATTGGCATGCGCGGTTAAATAGCGTCTGATAACTCAACGTTGTCTCTTCGCAAATAATCGCATTGGCAGCCCCCTGTCCTGGGATTTGCATCACCTCGGCAAACTGGCGGAACAGCGGTTTTTCACTGAACGGGACGGAGTTGTTGTTAATAACTTGCCTTATTTTTCTCTGTTCTTCCGGCAAAAAGATAACATTATGTTGCTGAATATATTCCCGATAATCGGGAGAGATAATACTAGTGACTATTCGCTCGAAAGCCTGAAATATCAATTCAATACAGCCGTCGGCGAAATAATTACGCACATAGTCCCATCTTACCGCCAGCTTGCCTTGATAAAATTCATGCCGGCAGTCCAATAATACATTTGGCGTATGCGATATGTCATACTGAACCTCACCGAATAATCTGCCTTTCAGCGCGTCCCTTTGTGGATCCAACCCATGGCTGAGCGTAAAAACAATCGGGAAGGAAGTTAATGATGTGACATTATTCGACTCCACCAGTTTCCTCAATTGTTTACTGCCAGAAACTTGTTCATGCTTCAAGTCGTCAAGATACTGCCGATGGATGTAACGAATTCGCTCTTCGAAAGTTGGAATATTTGCTAGGTTAAGACTGAGAATGGAAAATGATGAAAACTCACCAACGATATCATTAATTTGGTGAGAGAACTTTGGGCGGGTAAATCGCGGAATATTTAGACTAAAATCTTGCGATTCATTCCAATAGCTGACAGCTTCGACAAAAGCACTCAATATCAATGTATCTATATTAATATCAAGCGCTTTTGCCCGCACTTGTAAAAGATCAACTTCAGCAGGGCTAAAAATATGAGCCAACTGCTGGAAATTTTCCGTGCAGACTGAAAAATCAGTGTTCCGAGATACCCCAGACCTGACAGGTAATGCCGGCGGCTCGTTGGTGGACGCTAGCCGTTTATCCCAATACGCCTCGGATTGCGCATAGTCAGGCATATTTTCTCTGCGGGAATATTCGTGAATATAATCCCGATACTGAAAAGTCAAAACTGGGAGATCCTGCTGTGGGTGATAATAGTAGTGAGCAAGGTCAGAAAGTATAATATTGACGCTCGGGGCATCCACTCCCCACATATTTAAGCTCAATAAAAATGTTGTTACATCCGTATTTTGCAATAAATAAAGATCGAACTGCGGGGATTCGCTGCAATGGAACTTACGGTGTGATAGCTGGTGCCGAGTGTCAGTAAACAGCGCCTGTTTTTGATGTTCCTCCATTCCCCGAAGGTCGATATAACTCAGGCCATCATTAGGCAGGTGTTCAACGATCCGCTGTTTACCGTCGTCTGACGCAACCGTTCTTAACATAGCATGTCGGTGTAAAATGTTACGCCAAGCTAAGGTAAATCTGGTCAGGTCAAAATCTGCCAAATTGTATTCACAATAATATTGTATTCGTGAACTATTCTCTAAAACGCCATCAGTTATGCTAATCCAATATGCTTTTTGCATATCAGACATAGGAAAGATATCCCCACCATTATTTAAGTAATTCATTTACCCTAACCTTAAATAGCATTAATAATAATTACTGCCACATTTGTGCCATCACTATTTTTACGGCCTGACTGATGGCTATATTTTTCACGTGCTGAAAAGCACTCAGGCTTAACGTCTTAGTTTGTAAATTAAGTAGATTAAACAGTGTAGAGTACGCCCGTTCGGGCGTACTCATGGGCAGGCTTAACAGCCTGCTGAATGTCTTGCTAAAGCAATCAGAACCTCAGTTCTGTTGAAATTCCAACAAGGCGGGGTTGTTGATAGGTGGTATAGCCACCAGTGATAATTTTGGTTTTCTCGTGAGAATCAAATGCATTTTCCGTATACAACGTAACGCGTCCATTTTTGAAGTTATAGGCTATATACGCATTTGCTTGCGAATATCCATTGGTTTTAGAATCACGACTATTCGATACAGAAGAATAGTAAGAATCGGTGTAATTCATATTAGCCCCAACTTCAAATCCTGCCGGTAGTTGGTAACTACCACCCGCATTCAATGTGTAACTTGGAGAGCGACTGAGTTTATTATTTTCATAACTCGGATTTTCGGTATATTCCTTAATTTTGGTTTTTAGCAATCCAACCCCAGCATAAAGATTGATATCATCATTAGCCTGCCAATTAAGGTTAAATTCCGCACCATAAGTAATCGCTTTATCCGCATTATCCATGATCGCGTATCCGGACATATCGTAGTAAGGTACCTGTAAATCTTTATAATCGTTATAAAATAAATTAGTACTTAGTTTCAAACGGTTATCAGCAGAAATCCAGCGATGATATAACTCATAGCTCCATACATATTCCGTATCATATTGATATATCTTAAATGGAGGTGTAAATGAGACACCGGCACCACCTGGGTTATAACCACGAACTACTTTGGCACCAACCCGGTGGTTATCATTAAACAACCAAGCCGCATCAAATTTTGGTAAGAATACTTTTTCTGTGTTTTCATAGTCTACGACGAAAAGACTTCCCCCATACCGCTTGTGCTCTTCCTCCTCGTAACGTGCGGACATATTGATTTCAATATGTTCACTAGGATCAAACGTAATTTCGCCATATACCGCTTTGGTATTGGTTTTGTCTCGATAAGCATTTTTAACATTTATTAGAACTGTCTCATCTTGAGGCGAGTTATAATAAAACAGTCCCAGTAAGCCACGATATTTTTCCGTATCAAATTTCAATATCGGTTCAATTTGGAATTCATGCCCTTCTACACGTGCCGGTCCACCAACGGGTAACGCATAACGATCCTGAATAAAGTTCGAATAAATTGCTTTATTTTCAAATTTTAAGGTATCGTTTATTTCATAACCAACATCCCAGATATTAGTCGCTGAACGTATTTGAAATACTGAGCGGAATGTTTCAAACTCGTTTCTTGGTTTAAATTCACCTTGAGGTGTCCGCGAATCAACATGATAGAAAGTATAGCGGCTATAGAAATCTGGAAAAGCGGATGGTAGCCAAAGAAGTTTCGCTCTGGTTGCAGTGGATTCGAATTTACGCGAATCTCCCGCGGGTGAATATTTGGCTAGATGTTCAAAAGACTTACGATCTTGTCGGTCCACACTCAGTCGGAACAGTAACTCTTCATTAATTAATGGCCCAGATAACATAGCGGAATATTGACGCAGGTTCTGGTTACCGTAACCTAATCTGGCCGCTCCCTCATATTTGTTACTTGGGTCGTTACTCTGTGCTACCACAGAACCCGCTATGGCATTACGCCCTTGTGCATAACTTTGTGGTCCTCGATATACTTCAATCTGCCTCATATCCCACGTTGACTTACTTCCAAAGGCAAGATCATTGTAGTTTGAAGTATGACCATCAATTGAAACATTCAAACGCGGGCGAGCCCCTGTGATAAAAGCCATTGCTCCAACAGCGGTTGAACCTTCAATACCGCGGATAGAGGGTAATTCGTTTCCTAGCCCAGTATCTATAACGTTCGGAGTATTCTTGAAGACTTGTGTCAACGAATTGAGGTCAGGACGACGTTCAAGTTCTTTTTGTGTAATAATATTTAAGCTTGACCCCGTTTCCACTTCTCTACGGTCAAATCTTTCGCCGGTTACAATGATTACCCCTTCAGATGGTTCTGCTTTGTCTTCGACTTTATTATCTGTGCTGTCTGCTATGCCCTCAATTTTATTATCTGTGCTATCTGCAATACTAGTGAAACTGTAGCAACTAACCATACATAATATAAGGAAATTTAATTTAAACTTGATATATTTCATGTAAAATAGGCCTATCATTATAGTAATAATATTTGGATTCATCCTAGATAACTAAGGTCATCTAGAATAGTTCTACGGGGAAAAGCGGCTTAGTCAGTACAACCAGAAACAGTCATTTTGCTATTTATTGCAGTCCCTACCGCCCGTACTACTACCGAGCTAGTTGACGTCCACAAAAATACGGTTGTTTACTATTTCGATTTCGAGCTATTTCTATTTCCAGTTCCTCCAACTCTGAATACTAATAGTCACGAATATTGATAAGCTCGCCTGATTTAATGATGAGATAAAACTAGATAAAAGTTATTTTGGTGATATTCGTAAGATAATGTTTCAATTTTCTTCATGCATATTAATATATTTAATCCTCACTTTTAGTTAACAACAAATCCGCCATAATCCTTAGGCTCAGGCCGATAAATTACAGATTTATTTTCTTATTAAATTCCGCTTTTTATAGGGAATAATGCGATGTATCAACCTAATTCAGTCCAGTTGAAGGTTTGCAATATTGAGTGTTTGATCAAATCTTGCATGCGAAAGACATTAAATTGTTACAAAATATGAAATTACGTTTCAAATTTGTTACAAGCAATTCCTACGCTACCGCACAAAGATATCAGTTATTGCACCACAAAATCACGCGTTAAGAATGATAACGATAATGATAATAATTACTATTTACCATGTGGTGGGTTTTCCGTCAACGAGATTTGAGGTGAGCAGACCTCTCAATTAAATTAATGACAAGGTAGGCTCCTCCATCAAGGGGAGGAAAATTCTGATGTGAGAAGAGAAAATTTATAGGAGGAAAAACCAATCACAGCATAGTAAATGTAGCTCCATCCCCCAAAGCAGAGAAAGAGTTAGATGATTCACCTAATGAAACGGGTCATGTGCGTGGGGATCTATCTGATGTATTCGTGATGAAAAATCGACAATAAGCATGACTGGCTGCCGATAGAGCTGATAACGAATAAAAACGCTGCAAATATACGAAGAGATGGCAAAGGTGTAAGGCTACATAGTGGAAAAAACAGGAATGAGACGCTAGACCCATACACAAATATCTAACTAATGTTCGTGAATATATTCAATATATATATTTGATCTGGATATATTCAATAATAAGATTACATAAAGGTTATCTTCTGAATAATTCGTGCAATATCTATGTGGCAAAGGAGCGAGACACTAGAAACAGACATAAGTATGTAAATAGTGCTCGCAAGTGTAGCCAACAACGAGACAGTTAGCGGTAAACAATTCCGCCATCGGTCAAAATAGACTGACCAGTAATATAATCTGAATCATCGCTTGCTAAGAAAGCAACCAAACCTGCAACATCGTCTGGCGTTTGAGCACGGCCTAATGCAATACCTTCAACATATTTTTTATAAGTTTCACCTTTTGGTGTGCCTGTAATTTCAGAGAAGCGCTCATCAATCTCTACCCACATATCTGTTCCTACAATACCTGGGCAATATGAGTTCACTGTGATCCCTGAGCTTGCGTACTCTTTTGCTGCTGCTTGAGTCAATGCACGAACTGCAAATTTAGTTGCAGAGTAAACACCTAACATTGCAAAACCGTCATGGCCCGCAATTGATGAAGCATTAATGATTTTACCTTTTTGCTTACGCTCTTGGAATTTTTCGCTGGCAGCTTGAATGCCCCACATAACGCCATCAACGTTAATTTTAAAGATAAGATCCATATCTTGTTGGCGCACTTCAGAAATAGGCTTAACTTGCGCAATTCCCGCATTGTTAATCATAACATCAAAACCACCTAATTCAGCTTCGGCGTGTGCTACTGCTGCAAAAACCTCTTCACGTTTGCTGACATCTGCCGCAAATGTTGTCACCTTACGGCCTAATGCTTCAATTTCTTTTGCAACATCAGCCAATTTATCCTTTTTTAAGTCAACTAAGGCAATGTCAGCACCATCTTTCGCCAAACGCAATGCAATACCACGACCGATACCTTGTGCTGCACCTGTCACTAAAATGACTTTATTATTCAACGCCATGTGTTTTCTCCACAATAAATAGATAAAATGGACTGCTTTGATTAATAATAAGTTAGCAATATTAATAAAAAGTTACAAAGTAATGATATTAATCCAAGAAATATCCTGATGGTAAAAGATATGGCTACATTTGGTTATTATTAATTTAATTTATGAAATTAATATCTCATTAAGGTGGAATCTCGAACATTTAACGGAAAAAAATGACAAGCAGAGCTATGGCAAAAAATGCTATTTAGCTAATTTTGTTTATAAAACAAGCTAGTTATATGAAAATAATTATCTTCACACTGAAATAGATTATCTTAATGGGATGGGATGAAATAAAAACCTAAGTCACATACAACTATTATGTAACCTAGGTTTTAATCATTGGCATTCGCTACCAATGCGAAATTTTCTGATGGGATAAAAACTACTTTGCTTCTTTTTTTGCTGCTTGTAGATATAGCATATCTAAAGCAATAGATGCAGCAGCTAATGCCGTAATTTCTGATTGGTCATAAGCGGGTGCAACTTCAACCAAATCCATTCCAACAATGTTTAATGGTTGTAGCCCACGAAGTAATTTAAGCGCACGATCAGAAGTTAATCCGCCAATAACAGGCGTTCCAGTTCCTGGCGCAAATGCAGGATCTAAACAATCAATATCAAAAGTGAGATAAACAGGCATATCACCAACGATTGATTTAATTTGTTCAATCATCTCATCAACACCGCGATCATTCACTTGAGCCGCATCTAAGACAGTAAAGCCATTATCAGAGTCATGTTCTGTACGAATACCAATTTGCACAGAATGTGTTGGGTCAATCAAGCCTTCTTTTGGTGCATGATAGAACATCGTACCATGGTCATATTGGCTACCATTACCATAAGTATCAGTATGTGCATCAAAATGCACCAATGCCATCTTACCAAAATGTTTTGCATGAGCGCGTAGCAAAGGCAATGTTACAAAATGATCACCGCCAAATGTTAAACAGCGCTTACCAGATTCAATCAGTTTTTCTGTATGAGCTTGCAACTTATCACACATATCTTGCGCATCACCAAACGCAAAAACAACATCACCGCAATCAACAACATTCAAACGATCGGTGAGTTTAAAATTCCACGGCCAGCGATGACTTTCCCATGCTAAGTTTGTTGATACCTGACGAATGGCAGCAGGTCCATGACGGCTTCCTGCACGACCTGAAGTTGCCATATCAAATGGGACGCCAGTGATAACCCATTCAGCATCTGAGCTGTATGGTTGAAAATTTAAAGGAAAACGTAAGAAACCAAAGGCATTAGAAACCAATGAGTTATCAACTTGATTGTCCAGTGTACTATTAATCATCACTCTTCCTCGGTAAGTATTTGCATCTTACAAATACTCATTAACGTTAAATTCCACAAGTTGCGAAAAATTACTTTTCGCAAGTCGTTTCATTATTAGAAGTCATTATATGACACCTAATATTTAATCGCGTATATTCACATAACACATTGAAAATAATGGTTAGATACTAACCTAGCACCTAACCTTTCAGAACTCGAATTATTCGTCTTCTAAATAGGTATAACCATAAAGACCATTTTCAAACTCTTCCACAAAATCTTTTTGTAGCTGTTCGCTTAAACCAGTTCCTTTGACTTGCTCAGTAAAGCTTTCTAATAACTCTTCAGGCACTAGCTTCACATATTGGAGCATGTCAGCAACAGAGTCCCCTTCTTCACTTTGCAAATAGCGGACATTACCTTGGCTATCAACCCAAACATCAATGGCTGCCGTATCACCAAACAAGTTATGCATGTTCCCTAAAATTTCCTGATAAGCACCAATCATAAAGAAGCCAATCATAGGTGGATTTTCAGGATCATAAGCTGGCATTGGCATAGTTGTTTCTACACCGTCACCATCAACATAATGGTCGATAATACCGTCCGAATCACATGTAATATCAAGTAAAACCGCGCGGCGATCTAATGGTTTATCTAAACCTTCAATAGGCAAAACTGGGAAAACTTGGTCAATTCCCCATGCATCAGGCATAGATTGAAATAGCGAGAAGTTTACATAAAACTTATCTGCCATACGTTCTTGTAATTCATCAATAATAGGACGATGCGCACGATTGCTTGGATCTAAATCTTGCTGAATTCTCCGACAAATATTCAGATATAGCTCTTCAGCCCATGCGCGCTGCGTTAAGTCTAGAACGCCATGTGCATATTGTGTGTGCGCTTCTTGTAAATCAAATTGGCTATCATGTAGCCATTCTCTTAATGAACGGCTATTACCTTGATGCTGCATTGATTCCCATGTTTCCCATAATGAAATCAATGAACGCGGTGCATCATCACTTGGTGGTGAAGTTTTGGTAAATTCATTACGCTCCACTCCAATCACGTTAGAAACCAATACAGTATGATGAGCTGTTAATGCGCGGCCCGATTCAGTAATAACTGTTGGGTGTGGTAAATCAAACTCTTCACATGCATCACCAATAGCCCAGATCACATTATTGGCATATTCATTTAAGCCATAGTTAACTGAACAATCTGATTGTGAACGGGTTCCTTCATAATCTACGCCAAGACCACCACCAACATCAAAACATTGGATTTTGACACCAATACGATGCAGCTCAACATAAAAACGCGCTGATTCGCGAACTCCGGTCGCAATATCACGGATATTGGCCATTTGTGAGCCAAGATGAAAATGCAATAATTGTAAGCTTTCAAGGCGGTTAGCATTGCGCAGAATTTCAACTAGCTGTAAAACCTGTGTAGCAGCCAGTCCGAATTTGGATTTTTCACCACCACTTGCTTGCCATTTTCCTGAGCCTTGTGATGCTAAGCGAGCGCGAACACCCAAGCGAGGGGTTACATTTAAGCTCTCCGCTTCTTTAAGCACCATTTCAATCTCGGACATTTTCTCGATCACAAGATAAACTTTATGTCCGAGTTTTTCGCCAATAAGTGCCAAACGAATATATTCGCGATCTTTATAACCATTACACACAATCACAGTGCGAGTACGGCCAGCATTAGCAAGTACCGCCATCAATTCTGCTTTTGAACCGGCTTCAAGTCCCAGCGGCTCGCCTGAATTGACTAATGACTCAATAACTCTTCGTTGCTGGTTTACTTTGATTGGATAAACCAAAAAGTAATCCCCCGTGTAGCCATACGACTCACGGGCGCGCTTAAATGCAGCATTAATAGAACGCAGACGATGCTGTAATATTTGTGGGAAGCAGAACAATGCAGGCAATCGCAAATGTTCTTGTTCCTCTTTCACTTGATTAACAAGTGAAGCTAAATCGATAGTGGTGTCTGGGTTATCAGGATTTGGGCAAACACAGACATTTCCGCGCTCATTCACCTGATAGTAACCTCCGCCCCAATACGCGATGTTATATGTTTGGCGCATTTTGCGAGCGATATTATCATTCATAACAAACTCCTTTATGGAGGGGTGAGTGGCGCTTTTTCCAACCAAACGACATATCGTCAAATACGACGTATTCCTGCTATGCAGTTATGTAAGGGGAAACAGCTATACTCGAATTAATTAAAGTGCTTAGGACATCTAAACAGTGATAAGTAAAACCTTTTAGTTAACAGTTACCTACTGATCGCTAAAAGCCTACTGGGGATGTGACGATAACTTCGAGAAGAAGTCAATAAAGACAGGAATGGAAAAAACTCAGATACACACAATTTTGTGTGTAAAGGTTGTTTACTGTTATTTAGTCGATTATGGATCATCACCCCATTAACCTCCAATATACCCCATTTTGTATAATGTTACTTCATTAAGCCAATTATGCACTTTCTATTTTAGAGATAGCACAATATTACCGAGAAATAACTTAATTAAATGGAATAATCTAACTGTTTAGCCTGTTAACATGGTGGTAAGTAATAGTACTAATGACACTATTTTTGCCATTATCTAGCACAATATCCTAACTCTTATCTCAACTCTACTGTCTCATTAAGAGCATTTACTTACAAAAAGTTAACAAGTTTTAACATTCCTGATAGATAGCAGAGCATTTTTTGCCTGCTGGTATATAACGGGAAACAGCGAATACACCGTTACGGTCGCTGTTTATACATCTATTAAGCAGAAATTGCAAAACGTTATTGTCTGAATAGAAATAATATTTACTGCGCATGCAAATTTTTAGCTCAATCTTCTACCCTGAATAAAAACAGGTAGAACTTTCCTGTTTTAAATATTAATATAGCCGTCTAGATGTTAAAACATCCAACGACAATTTTCGTACACAATACTTACTAAGGTATTAATCTCATGGCTACACATCTCTTTACTTCTGAGTCTGTATCAGAGGGGCATCCAGATAAAATCGCTGACCAAATCTCAGACGCGGTGCTTGATGCAATTCTCGAACAAGATCCAAAAGCTCGCGTTGCCTGCGAAACCTATGTCAAAACAGGTATGGTGATGGTTGGTGGCGAAATCACCACTAGTGCTTGGGTTGATATTGAAGAAATCACGCGTAAAACAGTTAGCGAAATTGGCTATACCAGCTCAGATATGGGCTTTGATGCGAACTCATGTGCAGTTTTGAGCGCAATCGGTAAGCAATCTCCAGATATTAACCAAGGTGTTGACCGTACTGATCCTTTGGAACAAGGTGCTGGTGACCAAGGTCTTATGTTTGGTTATGCAACAAATGAAACTGATGTTCTTATGCCTGCGCCAATCACTTATGCGCATCGCTTAGTACAACGTCAAGCTGAAGTGCGTAAAAATGGCACTTTGCCATGGTTACGTCCTGATGCAAAAAGCCAAGTCACTTTCCAATACGATGATAACAAAGTTATTGGTATTGATGCGGTGGTTTTATCGACTCAACATTCGGAAGATATTAACCAAAAAGAATTGCATGAAGCTGTGATGGAAGAAATCATCAAGCCAGTTCTGCCAATTGAGTGGTTATCGCCAACAACAAAATATTTTATCAACCCAACAGGCCGCTTTGTAATTGGTGGACCAATGGGAGACTGTGGTCTAACGGGTCGTAAAATTATTGTTGATACTTACGGCGGTATGGCTCGTCATGGTGGTGGTGCATTCTCCGGTAAAGATCCTTCAAAAGTTGACCGTTCAGCAGCTTATGCGGCTCGTTATGTTGCAAAAAATATTGTTGCAGCTGGACTTGCAGATCGCTGTGAAATTCAGGTTTCTTATGCAATTGGTGTCGCAGAACCGACTTCAATCATGGTCGAAACATTTGGTACAGGCAAAGTTCCTGAAGCTCAATTAGTCTTATTGGTTCGTGAATTCTTTGATTTACGCCCATACGGCCTAATTAAAATGTTAGATTTGCTTCACCCAATCTACAAAAATACTGCATCTTACGGCCACTTTGGACGCCCTGAATTCCCATGGGAAAAAACCGACAAAGCTGAAATTTTACGTGATGCAGCAGGTTTAAAATAATTAACTAAGGTTTATGAGTTAAGCCGGTAAAACGTAAGTCTTCCGTTTTTATGTTATAACCTACATATTTATAAACCCCATTCTTATGGGGTTTATTTCTTTAAAAAAGCTGATAAATAGATGAGTTCATTAATTGCTGGGTCGATTTCCTAAACTTGCATTCATGCTATTAAGAATATCGCCATTATCAGCATCAAGTTCCCAAGCAAATAATCCCCCTAACCCATTATCTAAAGCATAGCGGCCTTTTGCTGTTACTGAGCGAACATCATCAAATGAAATTAAATCACCTGTTGAAGCGTTAAAAACATAAGGTGCTTCCGCTGTTACATCATAATTATAAATCCAACCATTACTCATATAACTATTTTTGATGTGTCGATAATCTACAACGCCTGTTTCCCAAGTGCCTGCCACACCTTTAGTCGCTTTACCTGTAAATGGATTATTTTCGACATAGTTATGTACGCCTGACCAGCCTCGGCCATACATTGCTGCGCCTAAAATAATTTTCTTCGGTTTAACACCCTGCTTTAATAATGCATTAACACCATTAACCGTTGTATAGTTAGTTTCCGGCCGCCAGCTTGGTGCTTTCAATGCAGCTTGGTGCCCAAGGTTATTTAAATCAAAAGCGCCATAAAAATCATAATTCATCAAGAAAATATGATCTAATGAATGTTGAGCGACACCAAAATTCACGCGATCAATTTTATCTTTTCCCGCACTAATGGCTGAGGTCAGTTCATATTTTCTGCCTGTTTGTGCTTCTAACTTATCTAGCATTGCACGTAATTCTTGCATTAAAAGAACATAAGTTTGACCATCATCCTGATGGCCTAATGCTGTATTAGCACCGTAGCCGCCTGGGTATTCCCAATCAATATCAACACCATCAAAGAATTTCCACGTTTGGAGGAACTCTTTTACTGATCCAACAAAAACATCACGTTTACTTTTGTCGCCCATAAAATAGAATGGATCTGAAAGTGTCCAGCCGCCAATAGATGGCAGTATTTTTAAATGTGGATTAGCCTGTTTAAGTGACATTAACTGACCGAAATTGCCTTTATATGGCTCATCCCATCCAGTTACCCCTTTTTGTGGCATTTGCAAGGCAGCCCAAGGGTCATGAATGCTCACTTTAAAATTTTCCCGCCCGCTACATGACCGTTGTAATGCTTGAAAGCTATTTTCAATTTGCTTTAAGCTATCATTAATTCCATTACCACCACAGATCGGGATAAAACCATAAAGAACATGTGTTAAGTTCTGAGCAGGTATTTTATCCACAGGAAACTTCCGTCCATAAACGCCCCATTCAACAAAATAGCCTGCAACGACTTTCCCTGAATTCTGTTCATAAGGTTTATTATTTTCTAATAATGAGGTTTTTAAGGGTAATAAATGGCTACCATCTGTATCTGCCACAATGATCTCTTTTTTTGCACTCATTGAGCAGCCATCAGAATTACAAAGTGCCACTTGCATTTGATAGCGTCCACCTTGATAAACTTTGAACTTTGCTGAGCCAGAGGCTCCTTTTGATGGTCCTTTCCACACCTCCTGATCATTCAATAGCACTTTCGCTGTTGTACCGTAATCACCATTCCATAATGACCATGAAACATCCACATCAGCATAATCTTTAACCTTAACAAGCTTATTATAAGCAGTTGCATTGTGATTGACTTCAATAATGGAATATTGACTGTTTCCCCAAGATATTGTCGGCGTTCCCGGTGTTGCAGAATAGGATAATGAACAAATAAGATTGCTAGCAATTAAGGCCAATAATAGCCGATTTAATTTAGACATAAATCTCTCCTTGAACTTCAATTAATAACCATACCAAAAAGATAAAATTGTCATTTTGGCTGTGGCTATACTATTAAAGTTTTCTTAGAAGTTTATTTATGAAAATTTCAAAGAGTTATGATAGTTTTTATTATACGAAATAAAATTCTATTAATAGCCTAACAAATAAGGTAATGATTAATTTATAAAAACGATTGATATTTTAGTTTGATTATTTTCTTAACCATTGAAATATAAGCATGCCAATTATCATGGTAACCGTAAATAAAATCCCTTGGAAAATTCCCATACCCGTTAATAATAGCGCAGGCCCAGGGCAAATTCCCGATAACCCCCAGCCAAGCCCAAATAAGCTACTACCGATAATCAGTGGTTTATCAATTTTTTTATTTGTTGGGATTTGTATTGTGCAATTTAACACACTCAGTTTTCGTTTCTTAACGATAAGAAAAGCACCAGCACTTACAGACATTGCAACAATCATGGTTATTAATAATGAAGGGTCCCAATTTCTTGTTATATCCAGAAAACCAAGAATTTTTGCAGGATTTCCCATGCCCGCGATGATCAATCCCAAACCAAACAGTAAGCCTGAAATTAACGCAATAATAATTTGCATTTTGTTATCCTTAGCGCTCAAGTAAATTTGATACGGCAACTGTAATAAATGCGACTAACATAAAGATAACTACCGCCACAATAGAGCGACGTGAGCATCTTGCCATGCCACAAATACCATGACCGCTTGTACAGCCACTGCCTAAACGTGTTCCAAATCCAACCAGAAGACCTGCAACAATTAGCTTTGGCACGCTGGTAGTTATATTAACTTCAGGCATTTTATCGACTGCGATATATAACATTGGAGAAATAATCAATCCTGCAATAAATGCCGCTTTCCATGCTGTATCACCGGCTATTGGCTTTAATAAACCACCTAAAATGCCACTAATTCCCGCTATTCTGCCATTAAAAATTAATAGGATTGTGACAGCCAATCCAATCAATAAGCCGCCGATTGCCGCAGACCACGGCGTAAAATTAGCCCAATCAATTGACATTTTTTTTCTCCTGAACAGGACAATAAAGCTGGTACAGTGTATTGAGTAAAGTTAAGAGCTTATCATCCCCAATTGCGTAATAGATCTTCTTTCCTTCACGACGAGTTGTCACTAGCCCTTCATTCCTTAATACCGTTAATTGCTGAGATAACGTTGGCTGTTGTATTCCTAATGCAAGTTCCAGATCACTGACACAAGCTTCTCCTTGTGTGAGTTGGCATAACAATAATAAACGGTCTGGGTTACCCAACGTTTTAAGCAATGATGATGTCTCAGTTGCTGCTAATTTCATCGCCAATAAGAGATCATTCGGTACTGTGTCTTTCATAAAATCACACCACAAAATTAATATATATAATTACAATATATACTTTTATATAATATTATTCAATTAAAACTTGTTTCTTTAATATTCTTTGAATTATGCTAAGCCCTATGAAAATTGCACGAGTCCCAATATATCTTCAACAAAAGACAATGCGAGTATTACGAGATAAGCTTGCGCTTGCCCAACAAAAACTAGAAAAAACGTTTCCTGAACCCGCCATTAACTATAAACAGCGCGGAACGACGGCGGGCAGCGCATACCTGAAAGAGTGGGAAATCCGTTTAAATGCTGTCTTATTGATAGAAAATGGAGAAAGCTTTATTGATGAAGTTATTCTCCATGAATTAGCTCATCTGCTGGTTTACCATGAATTTGGCCGTAAAAATATTGCTCCGCATGGTAATGAATGGAAGTGGATGATGGAACATGTGTTAGAAGTACCAGCTCGGCGCACTCATCGCTTTGAAGTTAGCTCAGTAAAAAGCCGGACTTTTGCCTATCATTGCGCTTGTCCAATAATTCATGAACTGACTATCCGAAGACATAATAAAGTGCTAAGAGGTGAAAATCAGTATTTGTGTCGAAAATGCGGTGAGATCTTAAAAGAAGGTTCGATTAGTGCGGCAGAAACAAATTAGTTCTGCCGCATCAACACAAGGGCGTGTCTTTAGGCGAACTCCGTCATTACTAATTTAGCAATTTCGAAGTAAATAATAAGACCTGTACCATCAATAAAAGTCGCAATAAATGGCGCTGATACAACCGCTGGATCAACTTTCAATTTTTGCAAAATCATTGGAATAATAGAAGAAACAATTGCGCTCCACATGGTAATTGCAACAATAGTTAAACTAACAACGATCGTAACTTCTGTTCCAACACCCAATATCCAAGCCCTGATTAAAGCTGCCCCACCAATAGTAATCGCGACTAAAAAGGACGTTGATACTTCTTTTTTTAGTACCGCTCCCAAATTACGTAAACTGACTTCACCCAGAGCCATAGCCCTGACCAGCGTTGACGTAATTTGTGTTCCACTGTTTCCGCCCGTTCCAATTAATAATGGAATAAAGAATGCAAGAGAAATGGCCGCTTCTAATTGATCTTCAAATGCTTTTAATACTGTTCCTGTATAAGCTTCTGCAACAAATAGCATTAATAACCATACAACTCGCTTACGCCATAATGTGACAGGGCTGGTTGCTAAATAAGGCTCATCAAGTGGTGTGGTTGCACCTTGAAGTTGCGCATCTAGCGTGTTCTCATCTTCAATCAGTTCCGCAATATCTTGCGGTCGTAGAACACCCATCAATTTACCAAATTGCACGACCGGGATCATATCCAAACCACTATGATTAATCAGGTCATAAACATCATGGCGAGATTGTTCTGGCGCAACTGAAAAATAATTATGTCGCATAATATCCGACACCAGTAAATTTTCTTCTGCGGCTAATAGTGATTTAACGGAAAGAATACCGTTTAAATAATTATCCTGATCAACAACAAATAAATAAGTTGGGATCTGTTCACCTTCTAAGTGCTCGATCAAACTTTTTTTCACGCAATCAACTGAATCAGCAAGAGAAACTGGCAAATATGATTGACTCATATAAGCGCTGACTGTTGCATCATCGACTTTTGGTTGCTGTGTGTTGTTATTTTTTAGGCGTGCGCCTTTCATTGCGGACTGAGCAATTGCTACAGTTCCCGCTTTATTCTGGGAAGTGAATGTCATTTTTTTAGACCCTAGTTACTGTTGTTTACTCAAACAGTACTCACATAGGGGCGAAACCAGATGAGAGAATGCGATGGCTATCTCCACGTCTCGGTTTTAGCACTATACAACGTATCCTACTAATCAGTAGGAAGTTACATGGGGATATACCTTCGTTCGATATATCCTGTCCTGATCTTGGGCGTCTCTCGACGTCGTCAGATCAGCAACCTGTGTTTGTATAGGAGCCTCGCCTAACGAGATACTGCACTTTTGATGCGACGCGAATTATAACCATTGGAGCCTGAATTACCACCAAAAACAGACAATAATGAAGAGATTGAAATAATGTCGTTTAGGTTTCGTTTAAGTTAATGTATAACAAAGATTCTGTTTGTAACAAAGTGTAATTAATCATAAGTTTTGATTTTATCTATAAAAAACAGTAATAAAACAAAGTTATAAAAAAATCGAAAAAATAATATTCATTTAACAAAATTGAATTAAATTTATTTTTAATTGATTACAAATGATATAACAGAATGATTTTTGTCATTGTATAAATAATTGGGGAATATAAAACAGATAAAAATCGCCTTACTATCCTAAAGATAATAAAGCGATTAGATGGTAGATGATAATATTGATTATTTAAATAGATTAAGCGATTTCTGTATCACCTTGTAATTGGCAACTACACGCTAGCACATATCCTTCAGCAATCTCTTCTGGTGTTAAAGTCATTGTGCTGCTAGTTGTATAATTTCCTGAAAGGATTTTAGTTTTACAACTACCACAAACACCTGCACGACAAGCAGCGATAACAGGCTGTTTATGTTCTTCTAGTGCGGATAATAGCGTTGAACCAACGGGAACTTTAAAATCAGCCAAGCGATGGCGGATCTTTAATGTCAATACATCCTCACTTTCAACAACTTCTGGTTCTAATGAAAAACGTTCCATAAAGAAATTTTCATTAGGAACATTAAGATTTTCTGCAAATTGTTTTGCATTTTTCATATAAGGCGTCGGACCACACACCATCACAACTCTTGAATCAATATCAGGAACTAACGCTAATAATTTTTCTTGAGTTAAACGCCCTTCTGCTATTTCTCCGTTATCGGGAGTTTCAGCCATAATACAAAGTTGTAATCTCGATGAGTAACATTCAATTAATTGCTGCCACTCATCAGCAAAAATAACTTGCTGTTTATCTCTAACATTGAATAATACTTTCACATTCGCTTCTGGCTTATTTGCCATTAACCAACGAACCATAGACATTATTGGTGTTACACCACAGCCCGCTGCTAGCATTAAATATTGGTCACTATTTAATTGTGCGCAAGAAAAATCACCTTGGGCATCAGAGAACCAGAGATAATCACCCGGTTTTACCGCATTTGTTAACCAACTAGAACCTACTCCATCATCAAGTCGTCTTACTGTAATAGAAATAAAACGGCTTTGGCCTGGTGTTGATGAAAGCGTGTATGCACGCATAACTTCATCACTATTTTTAATACTCACCAAAGCATATTGACCCGGAGAATATAGATAAAAATCATGATTAATTAAATTTATAGTCCAAACATCTGCGGTTTCTTGATTAATCGAGTGTATTTGCATTCTATTTGGGCATAAATTACTTGGCATTGTCATCGTGTCACTCCGATTAAAAGAGGAACTCATGTCCCTCTTTTTGCTTTTATTTATTTTATGCCGGCAAAATTTCTGCCAGATCCTGCTCTACAGTCGTAATGCTGCGCATACCAAATTTCTCATTGAGCACATTCATTAAGTTTTCAGTCAAGAAGCCCGGTGCTGTTGGCCCTGTATAAATATTTTTTACGCCAAGTGCTAATAGTGTCAGTAGAATAACAATCGCTTTTTGCTCAAACCATGATAGAACTAAGCTCAATGGTAAGTCATTAACACCACAACCTAATTTTTCAGCCAGATTAACGGCAAGCATAATGGCTGAATAAGCATCGTTACATTGACCTACATCTAAAAGACGTGGTAGCCCTTCTAAAGTACCAAAGTCTAATTTATTGAAACGATATTTACCGCAAGCTAATGTCATAATTAAGCAGTCATTAGGCACACTACGAGCAAAATCAGTATAATAGCTGCGTTCACCACGGCTACCATCACAACCACCAATTAAGAATACATGGCGTAATTTTTTCTGAGCAACTAAATCAATCACCGCGTCAGCTGCACCTAATAAGGTTTGGCGACCAAAGCCAACGGTAATTTTGTGTTCAATTTCGGTATATGGGAACCCACTCATTGATTGAGCTTGTTGGATCATTTCTGAGAAATTATCACCAACTAAATGTTTAGCACCTGGCCAACCGACAATACTGCGCGTCCAAATACGGTCTTTATATTGACCAACATCCGGATCAATAATGCAGTTAGAGGTCATCAACACAGGGCCAGGGAATTTAGCAAATTCAGTTTGCTGATTTTGCCAACCACTGCCATAGTTCCCAACAAGATGGGAATATTTTTTCAATTCAGGATAGCCATGAGCAGGTAACATCTCACCATGCGTATAAACATTGATGCCCGTTCCTTCTGTTTGCTCAAGCAACATTTTTAAATCTTTCAGGTCATGACCTGAAATAAGGATACATTTACCTGCAACTGGGCGAACATTAACTTCAGTTGGAATAGGATGACCAAATTCACCCGTTTCACCAGCATCAAGAATTTCCATCACTTTGAAATTCATCATGCCGATAGCCATTGCTTTTTCAAGCAAATCATTCATATCTGTTGGTAATGTTCCTAACCAAGCCATAATTTCATGATATTGAGCATAGATTTCATCATCATATTGACCCAACACATGAGCATGTTCCATATAAGCTGCCGCGCCTTTTAAGCCATATAAAGACAGCATACGAAGGCCATGAATATCATCACCAACAACAGATTTATCAATATCAAGTGCAAAACTTTTTGCTTGTTGTTGCAGAGCTTCAATATCTGCACTTTCAAGTTGTAAATTAATCAATGGATGATTAAAAGCCACAGCACTATTTTTTAATTGGCATTGCTTAATCAGTTTATCGCGCAAATAAATAGCTTCACGCGCATAACCAATAATACGTTCAGAATCAAAGTTAACATTTGTTAATGTTGAGAAGAAAGCACGTGGAGCAAAACTATCTATATCATGATCAATAATGCCTAATTCTCTAGCCGTTACAGCACTTGCTGATAAACTTTGTAGCACAGCAACAAGTAAATCTTGTAAATCTGACGTCTCAGCCGTTTTACCGCACATACCCTGCGCGTATGCACAGCCATTACCAGCTGGAGTTCTAATTGTTTGTTCACATTGCACACAGTACATGTTCATTACCTCATAAGTTGCATTTCAAATACAACATTAAGACTAAACCTTTTTTGATAATAAGAAAGCGAGATTTTTAATGATCTAACAATTTATTGATCTATATTAATGTTTAAAGAAAATGAGAATTATTTTCAATATCAAAAAATTAGCTTACCCTATGTATTATTTATTCCATTTTTTGCTGTCTTAAGTTATTCCTTAATTTTATCTTTGTTACTTAAATATTTACTTTTGAATTTAAAATACAAACTAAAAAAATTAAAAATATTTAATCAATTTTATTGATAGTGAAAAAAATAAATTAGTCACAAATTCTTATTATTTATGACTATCAAGATTAACCAAAATATTAAAAATCTATTTGAGATTATCTTTTATAGATAAATAAAGGGAATATAGATGATTTTTTTAATAACATACGTGATTTAAAATTCATGATATGGTTTGTCCATTGTTTGACTATGATAGAATTAGCCATGTATTGAGTAATACCACCAATGGAGAGTCGCAAAAAGATGCCCAGTCAAGATCCCAACAATCAATCCACAATGAATTACCGTTTCGGGATACTCAAACAATTAAAAGAATCCGACAAAAGCCCATTAGTGGTTTTATTTTTATCAGCGGTTATTGGTACATTTGTTGGTTTAGTCGGATCAATGTTTGAGCTAGGAACAACATGGGTTGGAAATTATCGCAGCAATACAGTCTCTGAATTGGTGACAAATAAATGGTTAATAATTCCCGCAATGTTTGTCGTTTCTGCAATTCTCGCCATGATAGGTTATTACCTCGTCAAAAAAATATCGCCTGAATCCGGTGGCTCAGGAATTCCAGAAATTGAAGGCGCTCTGCAGGATTTACGTCCCGTCAGATGGTGGCGAGTTATTCCAGTTAAATTTATTGGTGGATTAGGTACATTAGGCTCAGGCATGGTACTTGGTCGCGAAGGACCAACAGTTCAACTTGGGGCCAATATTAGCCAAATGTTTTATGATATTTTTCGTATTAAGAATAATGAATCACGACACACTTTATTAGCGGCGGGTGCAGCAGCTGGTTTGACAACCGCATTTAATGCCCCACTTGCGGGTATTTTATTTGTTCTAGAAGAAATGCGCGCGCAATTTAAATATGATCTCATCTCTGTCAAAGCCGTATTTATTGGTGCCATTACTTCAACTATCGTATATCGATTAATTTGTGGTGAAGCGGCCATATTAAATATTGGCCATTTTTCGTCAGCGCCCTTAAATACACTTTGGCTCTATTTAGTTTTAGGTATGATATTTGGCGTAATTGGTGTTTCTTTTAATGGCTTTTTACTCTATCTACAAACTAAATTCCTTGCATTTTATAAAGGAAAAATCTCCCGTTTTGTATTAATGGGAGGTTTAATTGGCGGAAGTTGTGGTGCTATTGGCGTTTATACACCAGAAATTGTTGGGGGTGGCTTTTCTGTTATTCACCAAATGATGGCTGGAAGTTTCATGGTACCGACGCTGATTCTCTTTTTTGTTTTACGTTTTCTTACTTCAACAATTAGTTTTAGTTCTGGCGCACCGGGTGGTATTTTTTCACCTTTATTGGCATTAGGAACATTATTTGGTGGAATTTATGGCTACGGTGCACTTTCGCTTTTCCCTGATTACTCAATAGAAGTAGGAACCTTTGCAATCGCGGGAATGGGGGCATTATTTGCAGCAACAGTTAGGGCACCATTAACTGGGCTAGTGCTTGTTCTTGAAATGACCAGTAATTATCAACTCATTTTACCCATGATTATTACTTGTCTTGGTGCCACAATGATTGCGCAATTACTTGGCGGTAGACCGCTATATACCGTTATTTTAGAAAGAACATTAGAAAGACTTGCTAAAGAAAAATCAGCCTCTCAAACTAAAGCTGAAAATTAAATCTATCAGAATGGGGGGTAACTCCCCCTTTAATAATAACAGGTCAATTCATTTTATTTACCATTAATCATTGCTTGCTCACCGCCCATATCAGATAAAATTGAGTTATCTTTTTCCCCATAAAAAGTTATTAATTTTAGTAATATAAATAGATAAATATACGTTTGACATGCTAATAAAAATAAAATTCTTATTCGTATTCACTTTTTAATAACATTCATTCTGCAATCACTTTTCGATAATAAAATATTATTTATAACTTTTTTAGATTACTATTGATCGATTATCATTCTCATATAAGATGCTAATCTCAAACATCTTTTTGTATATGATAATAGGCATCTCTATGTTAATAAAAAGTAAATTATCGCTATTGTCGATGTTAATAGCTTCACCATTAGCTTTGGCTGGTTCTAAATCTGAAGTTTTAATTGTTACTCCTCCTAGTTCTAACGAGATATACACAGCAACAAAAACCACATCTGCAACAAAGACTGATACTGAGATAGCGAAATTACCTCAAACGGTTAACGTTGTGACTAAAACTCAAATGGAAAATAGAGCCGCCGAAACAGTTGTTGATGCACTTAGGTATACACCTGGTGTCGTTACAGAATATCGTGGTGATTCAAACCGAAATGATGAAGTCTTTAGTCGTGGATTTGATTATGCAAATAAAATTCTTGATGGTATATCTTTTGGCGGAAATGCCTCTTCTTCAATGGGAACAACTGAACCTTGGTTCTTAGATAGAGTTGAAATGATAAAAGGACCGGCGTCTGTACAATATGGGCAGATAAGCCCAGGCGGGGTTATTGTTATGACCAGTAAAAAGCCAACCGCAGAGAAAATAAATAAAGTTCAATTACGTGCAGGAAATAGAAATAAAACAGAAGGCTTTCTCGATTTAGGAGGAAAATTAACAGATGATGGTACCGTTTTATATCGCCTAAATGGTTTAGCTAAAAAGAAAGACACTCAAGTTAAAGATTATGAGGAAGAAAAATATGCTATTGCGCCTGCAATAACATTTCTTAATGAAAATACGACGTTCACACTTTTAGGCTATTTACAAAATTCCCCAAAAAATGGTTATCGAAATTTTCTGCCAAAAATAGGTACTCTTGAATCAACGCCAGAAGGTAAGATCCCACAAGATTTCAATATAAGTAACCCTGACTATAATATATCCAAACAAAAACAACATAGTATTGGTTATGAATTTGAACATAATTTCAGTGATACCGTTTCATTAGTACAAAAAGCTCGCTATGCAGAAATTGATGAAAAATATAATTATTTAGTATTCAATTCAATATCAACTGAAGCCGCGAACTATCCTTATATCTTAAAACGCATGGCTCAACATGAGAAAACAAAGCTCAATACATTTGGTGTTGATACACATTTGAATTTTGATATTAACCATAATCGCCTTTCTCAAACGCTATTAGTCGGTGTCGATTACAAATGGACTAAAGAAGACAAACAATTTTGGAGAGATAGAAATAGCAATTACGATATTGACTGGCGCAATCCTAATTACCAAAAAGTAGATGAATCCAAACAAACGGTGTCGACAGATCAGTTACAAAAAAGTGATCAGGTCGGCGTTTATCTTCAAGATCAATTAGAATGGAATAATTGGAATTTATTAGCCAGCACTCGCTATGACTGGGTTGAAGTGAGAACTCAAGATAGAACAAGTAGTAATAGATACCAACAAAATGATGGAAAATTAACAGGATTAATCGGCTTATTATATACATTTGATAATGGTATTTCGCCTTATATCAGTTATAGCACCTCTTTTGAGCCCAATCTTGCAACCAATAGAAAACCGGGAAGTAAGCCATTTGATCCCAAAACAGCAAAACAAACAGAAGTGGGTATTAAATATCTTACACCTGACCAAAATACACTTGCCACCTTATCGTTTTACGATATTGAACAAAAAAATATTCCTAAATATGATTCAGATTTAGGATATATGACACTTATTGGAAAAGGTGAAAGTAAGGGTATAGAAGCCCAAATAAACAGCAAAATTACTGATAAAATTGCGGTTACTGGTGCGTACGCATATACAAAAACAAAAGTTCTTGAAACAACAAATCCTGCTGAAAAAGGGAAAGAGTTTCCTCGTATTCCCAAAAATATGTTCTCAGCATGGGGACAATATAATGAAAACGCGGGGATGTTTAATGGCGCAAAAGCAGGTGTCGGCATTCGTTATATAGGCTCTAGTAAAGCTGCCGCAGATAATAGTTTTTCCGTACCAAGCGTCACATTATACGATGCAATGGTTGGCTATGATCTCGGAGAACTATCTTCTTCCTTAAAAGGCGCAACAATACAATTAAATGTCAATAATTTAACTGATAAGCATTATGTCTCATCTTGTGGAATGGCAGATGCCTGTTTTTATGGCATTGGACGGACCGGCACAGTCACATTTGATTACTCTTGGTAAAAACGGAGGCTATGTCGACTTCAGACATAGCCTTTATTTTTTCTATCATCAAGAACAATTATAAAAAGAGTGAGGGCTCATGAAGTCAGTATTACTGTGTACAATGATAGCTATCAGCGCAGCACCAGCGATAGCATCTCCCTGCAAAGAATTACCTTCTCAAGGAACGCAAGCAGGAACATTTGATGCCAATGGTAAAGTTTGTTTTCAATTTCCAGCGTTTAACGAGAATTATATTGTTGCAACATTAAATGGTGCCACTGATGCACAGTTGCTAGATCAACAAAATCACGATTTACGCACATTGCTTGAAGCGGGCCCTGCTGATGGTGAAAAATCACTGCTATTTGCATTGCCAATTGGGCAAACATCGTCATTAATGTTATACGGAAATGAAGGTGCGAATTGGCATTTTAACTGGGATATCAAGGAAACCAAGCCATTAAACCGCGCGCAAAATCTTTATCCTATTAGCCCAACATTACAACAACTCACAAAAGAGTTGGCTACAGGTAAAACAACTGATGAATTTTGGAAGCAACAAAAAATTAATGGCACACCGCTTGTTGAGCCTATAGATGCCACACATAAGCGCGTCACCTTTTTGTGGCGAAGTGCTCGTGGTAATGTCTTTATTCTAGGGTCACCCGCAGGCGACCATGACCCAATGTTTAAGCTTGGAGACTCCGATGTCTGGTTTCGTAGCTACGTTGTTCCCGCAGATACCCGAATGCAATATCAATTAGCCCCCGATGTTCCTAAAATAGCGGGAAACGCAAGAGATCAGCGTCGAGCAATTTTGGTTAGCGCACAAGCAGATCCACTTAATCCTCACACGATGAACATAGCAAAGGTTGATCGGTGGAATAAATCTTCATTATTAGATTTAAAACCAACTCGCTATTTTACTCAGGAAACTATGTCGCAACCTATACGCCACGGTTCTCTGACTCGTCATTCATTGAAAAGTGAACGCCTTGAGAATAGCCGAGAAATTCTCTTATATAGTCCAAATGTTAATTCCCCAGCTAGTTGGACATTATTTTTATTTGATGGCCAAATTTGGCAAGATAAATATCATACTGCTAACGTTCTGGATGCTCTCATTGCAAATCATCAATTACCGCCAGTTAATATCGTATTTATCGATAGTTTAGACAGTAAACGCCGCTCAGATGAACTACCCGCAAACCAACATTTTGCAGATTTTATGGCTCATGAATTATTACCTTGGGTAAAGCAAAATGGTATTCCTGTACATGAAGGAAAAACAATTGTTGCAGGTGCCAGCTACGGAGGTTTAGCATCATCTTGGGTTGCGCTGCAATACCCAATGCTATTTAGCAATGTGTTAAGTCTTTCAGGATCTTATTGGTGGGCACCCGAAGGCGAAAAAGCAGGCTGGTTGATTCGTCAATATCAACAATCTCAGCATTACCCTGTCCGTTTTTGGATCCAAGCAGGGCTTTTTGAAGCTCAAGGCGTTGATGGCGGCATTTGGCGTAATAGCCAAGATCTTGAACAAGTGCTACGTGATAAAAAATATCGCACAAGCTTCCATTCATGGTCAAGTGGGCATGATTACGCTGCTTGGGTTGAAGCTTTGGTGGATGGATTACGAGATCTTACCAAATCCAACTAAATTTATGATAAGTAAAATATTCTAATATAGAACTGGTCTAGTAATAAGCTGATCCAGTAAATATGATTAGTCTGTACTAGATTATATTCTACGCCAAAATATTTTTTCTTAGAATACGATAACTGATTTAAAACGAGAATCTTAAAGGGGAGTTACCTCCCCTTTAATGAATTGAATTGAATTTAATTCTTTTTCTTCGCTATTAACGTAGCAAAGTTAAGCCCAATACGGTTGCCTTTATCATCTGTTTTATGAAGATGACCAAGGTCTTCATTATATTTAAGAATATCCCAATCTTTATAATATTCTGTCAATTCCCCAGATTTTAGGTAAGATTTAAACGGAATAAACTCTACGGGTGCATCTGGCGTTTCAACAGGGCAAACAATCAAATTAATACCACCGGGTAAGGTATGAGCTTGCATATCAGCAATAACACTCGCAATATTTTCACGTTGCAAAAACATTAATACAACGGTCGAAATAATAAGGTCATAATCCCCTTTTATTTGATGACTGTTAATATCGTAGATCGCTGTCTTAATATTCTCTATACCTGATTGTTTCTTCACAAAATCGATAGCTTGAATATGTTGCGCATTAATGTCTACAGCGGTGACATCATAGCCTTTTTGGGCAAGATAAAAACTATTACGACCGCGGCCAGAGCCAAGATCTAGTACTTTACCTGGCTGCGATAGGTTATTTTCACATAAATATCTGACTTCTGAATGCGGTATTGTTAAACCATATTCTTTATAAAATTTAATTTCTGGATCGCATAAAAAAGAGAGCTGGCATTGCATATCATCACTACAAGACGAAATTCTGTGCCAAACTTGAGGATCAATTAATGGGGGTTGGTGATTTACATCAAATGTAAACTGCTGCTCACGACCATCATCTGAAAAAATAATAAAATCCAGATTTCCTTTTAAGACCCGAAGCTGCGCATAAGTACCTTCTTTTGTGTTGTGACGCTCTTGAAACATCGAAGGAAGAGAAGATTTATCCCATACTGGCATAACCTTATAACTAACTAGCTCGCTCATATCATCACCATTAAGTTGCATATTAAATACATCTTATAACTTTATTTGTATATCTGCAAAGATTTCATAAAGTAATGATAGAAGGCTTGATAGAAATCAACCTTCTATCCTCATCCCTATTCTAATACCAAATCGGCATAAGATAATTGAAATATGCAAGGATAGAAGGTGAATAAGAATTAGTAACCTAATTGTTTAGCTGATAGACCTAAAAACTCAAAAGGTTTACTCTCAACATATTTGCTAGTTGCATCACCAGAAAATATATTGCTCTGCTCCTTACCTAAATCTAATTTTTTCACTTTACCTGTTTCGGCTGAAAAATCGATATTATTCAAGTTGGTCCAAAAAGTATTGGAAGTCATGGTGGATTCAAAGAAATAAAGCTTACGTTTATGATCGGCTAATGTCCGCCAGCGTGTTGATGATATTTCAGGAGAATCAGCACTCGAAATTCCATAAGGAACAGAAACATTACGGATCACACTGATAACACTTGCTACTGCTTTATCTGGTGTCGTTTTCTGTGGGATAGCATTAATATAGAATTGGGCACGAGCAAATCTATCAGCTGAACGATTTGTTCCAGGTAATACCGTCATTCCACCTATTCCTTGCCAATATTCCTGCATTGCTAATTGTTTTTCATAGATAGGTGAGTTTGTCATGACTTGATACTGACGGCTATGATGAATAACTTGCTTACCATCAATATATTCTATAATTGCACTATCGCCACTTGCATCAGATAAAGACAAATGTAATGTCGCTAAACGGTCTTGTCTTGGTACATTATCAGTCATCACTATTAGTGGTGTTTTTTCAAGTGACTCAACAGCTTCAGCAACTGTGGCATAATTATCTAACATATATTGTGCCCACAAGGAGATAGATAATGCAGGTTGTTTATTCTCTGCTGAAGGATATTTTGACTCAGCTAACCATAATAAATTAGCGACTAAGCCTTTCTCATTAATACCATCTGTTGTTGATATGTCATAGCCTGATGCAATAACGCTACCATACTTTGATTTCCATTTAAGGGAATCTGGACCTGCAGCACCGTCTCGCACCATGCCTCTTGGGAAAATCCATAAATTGGTATCAATCTCATATTTCCAATCCATGGTTCTTGCGGTCATGATTTGTTGTTCTTCACCTAAATAAACCACCCGAGTACAAGCTTGAGTAACAACTGATGGAACATACACCGCTGCCGCTGTCAGTAATGCAACCACGCTTTTTTTTACAAATGACATACTACCTCCTAAGCCCTAAATAAAACTAATAAATTGAAATAGATTAAGTAGATAAAATAATTAAATATAATAATAAATTATTTCATTATCCGACTTCAGTATGTCCTTTTTCTTACTCAATTTATATGTCAATTTTGAATAGATAATCTATTATTTCTAATAAGAAAATTATAGAAGATTTATAACAGATAAACATAATTTATTGCTCATCTGAAACATCCAATAACAATTAAATTACTTTTGTATGGATTTGCATAGAAGAGGTAAATCTATTTAAAAATGCTTGATAGATTATAATAATTGGCGTGATACAGCACCCCATCAATATTAATAGGATGCTATCTTAATGGCTATGTATTTGTGTTATTAGAGGAAGAGAAAAGCGTGCGCAAAAATGCCGCTTTCTGTTGATTATCTGGGATCTCTAATGCCTGCCCATAAAAATAGATCATAGTCTGGCATGTAAGAGCAGGCTGAAGTTTAGCTTTATCTAAATCACCAAGAAGTAAAACTGAATTACCGTATTCCTTTATGACCTTTTGTTGAATATCCTTCAAAATAGCTGTCTGTTCTTCAATTGGTAATATAGATTGCTGAATACCTGATTCGCTGGAAATTAACAATTCATTCGTTGCATCAAGTCGCTCAACCAGATTTTCGCTATTTTTTTCTGGCAATGTCATGTCTGTTGAGTCACGCAAGTCGGGAAATAGAGAATAAAAACACGATTTCCCAGACGGATCAGACTCTAACAAGTTAGATAAATATTCATTCATTTTCAGAGTGAAATTAATCACAGCGTCATCTGAAGCATAAGGCATTCTTTCCAGAACCAATTTCATTGAGCTGCCAGTAATTTGATCATACATTTGACGAGTCAACTTTTCATTTGACGGGTCATAGGTATGAATCGCTAACTCAATACTTTGGAATGTTTCAGGGCTAATTTGCTTAATAGTGATAAGAATAGGCAGTTTTTTTTCTAGGTTTGCCAAGATTTTTGCTTGTGCAGGAGTTAACGGATCTATCGATACAATTGGCGTAGCATCACTTTCTGTTTGCACTGAAAGAGAATTATTATCTTTACCCAGCCAAGAAAAAACTAAAGCAAAAGCGATAAAAATAAGCACTACTACAATTGCAGTTTTGCGTGAACTCATTGTTTTCAAAAGATACCCCTGCTTCTTATCCCAAATTACTTAGCAATTATCCAAAATAAGGAAAAATAACTCGATATAAGTAATAAATATCACTTAATTTACAACATATTGTATTACGTTATAATACTAATTAGCTATAGAAAAATAGAATTATACCAATATTCAATAATAAAAAACCCCAGTATAAAATTATACTGGGGCTATTTAATGCATTTTTTCGTAGAAAACGAATTATTTAGCTTGAACACCTTCAACAGAAATTAATAATTCGACTTCTTGTGATTTTGGACCAAGGTCTGATTTTATATTAAATTCTTTTAGCTTAATATTACCTTGTGCCTCAAACCCTGCACGGTATCCACCCCATGGATCTTTACCTTCACCCATGAGTTTTGCATCCAAAGTAATTGGCTTGGTAACACCATTTAGCGTGAAATCACCCGTGATTTTATAGACTTCACCTTCTTTTTTCACATCTGTTGATACAAATTTAGCTTCAGGGAATTTCGCCGAATTTAAGAAATCAGCGCTGCGTAAATGTTTATCACGCTCTGCATGGTTAGTATCAATGCTTCCCGTTTTAATGGTTACTTCAACTTTATCTTTTGCTGGATCTTTTGCATCATAAGTGAAACTACCATCAAAATCTTTGAAACTACCATATACCCAGCTGTAACCTAAATGCTGAATACGAAATTCAATAAATGCATGTTGGCCTTGTTTGTCAAATTGGTAAGTTTCAGCCAATGCAGAACCCGCTGTTAAAAATAGAGCACCCGTAGTCAGACCCAGAATCGTTTTCTTAAACATATCTATTCTATCTCCACATTAATTATCGGGATTAAAGCCCAACATTCTTTTTAAAGTAATATCACGATCAAAAAAGTGATGTTTCAATGCTGCAAATGCATGCAAAAGGGATAACAAAACAACTGCCCAAGCTAAATAAAGATGAATGTCACCCGCTGTATCCGCTTGTGTTGCAGAACCTGTAAATAAAGCAGGAACATCAAACCAACCAAAAACACTTATTGGCTGCCCATCTGCTGTCGAAATTAAATATCCACTAATTAAAATACTAAATAAAATAATATAAATTAGAAGTTGTGCAATGCTTGAACTAATTCGTGTTATACGGCTATAGCTAGCCAATGGCTTTGGTGGTGGAGAAATAAAACGCCAAATCACACGAAATGCCATAATAATAAATAATAAAATTCCTATACTTTTATGGATCTCAGGAGCTTGATGGTACCAAGAATCGTAATAGCCTAAAGATACCATCCATAAGCCCAATGCAAACATTGCATATACTGTAATGGCGACTACCCAATGTATGAGTAATGATAAGTGCCCATAGCGAGTAGCACTATTTTTCCACTGCATAATTAATAACCTTATAAATTTAAAGGTAACTGTTTTAAACTGCTATTAATAATAAGGGGATTTAAGATTGATTCCTATCCCTATCTTAAACAAATATTTTGTTTAAGATATTCAAATACTATCAACCAGAATAAGATTTCTGCTATTTATTATTTTAATTACATTAAAATAATCCAGTATTGGTAAACTTATCTTTTATATTTGTAAAATTAAGAAACAAATTACAATTAGAAAGTCTAATTCAACATTTTTTGTTATAAGCTATAATTATTAATTATAAAATAAAATGGCTAATACAATTAGCCTAGTCCAATATTAGATTAAATCAACTCTATTATACATATCATAATATGATGTAGATTAAGTAATCACTTGCAGTAAGTAAACTTTATATGGTTTTATACAAATAATATAAATATAGTGGGTCATATTATGTATAAACTTTGGATAGCGAATAAAAATTACTCGTCATGGTCTTTACGCCCTTGGATCCTACTAAAAGCACTAAATATCCCTTTTGAAGAAAAGCTATGCTACTTCGAGAATGGGAAAAGTAGTTATGAAAAATTTAAACAATTCTCACCCACCGGTTTAGTTCCTTGCTTAATAGATGAAGAACTGATTGTTTGGGATTCTCTCGCTATCTGCGAATATATTGCAGAAGAGTATCCCCAAGTATGGCCTGTTAGCAAAACAGCTCGGGCATGGGCAAGAAGTGCTAGTGCTGAAATGCATTCAGGTTTCACCGCTCTTCGCCAACAATGCCCGATGAATTGTAAACATCAAGCTCCTTTAGATACCCTTTCCCATGAATTGCAATCTGATTTAAATCGTCTTCAACAGCTCTGGCTGTATGGATTAAATAATTACGGCGGGCCGTGGCTTGCGGGCGATAAATTTACAGCTGTGGATGCTTTTTTTGCACCTGTAGCACTTAGAGTTAATAGCTATCAACTCACAATAAATGAAGCTGCACAAAGGTGGATTAACCAAATAGTTGCTCTCCCAGCGATGCAAGAATGGTTCAATGCAGGTGTTGCGGAACCCGAAATAGATCATTAGTCAATTCAAAACTGCTGGATCATGATGCTCACCAGCAGTTTAATTTGAATGAGAAACAATCACCTGTACGAACATCAAAATTACTTTTTAATCTATTTGGCTACTATTTATTCTTTTACCAATGAATATTAAAGACTTTCATCCCAAGGGTCTGCTGTCATAACATCACCATCCGGTGTATGAAGCGTAACTTGATCGTTGTTAAACCATTCTGCTAATGAAAACCCACCTTTCGGTGTCTCAACATGAATATCAATCCGACATAGTGGAGTATTCGCTTTAATCGCAAACTCGGCAAAATCTTCTTTTTTCTGACGTGTCGGGCAGCGAATTAACACATCGAGATCGCAATCAGCCAGCATGCTTTGAATATCAGTAACTAATGTATAAGCACAACTTCCGGTAACGGCCCATTTCCAAGGCCATTTATGTTGAGATAACAACAACAATATTTGCACAGGAGGCAAAGCGATAAACATTGAACGTTGCAATTCACGTGAATTAGAAACTAATGACTCTACATTCATAACGTGGGTAATTGCAGACTTATCAATTTCAGTCACAACTCGCTGGGAAGGCTTAATTCCTCTAATTCCCACAACTAATTTTCCATCAGCTGCAGATTCTCTTCGAACAACTAAAGGTAATTGGCTGTTCCACTGAGAGCTCACCCATTCAGGTAATGATGCTATAGGTAAATCATCAAGACTATTGACCCAAACAAAATCATGGGGATTCACTTGCATTATCTATTCCTTATTCTTTTTCTAAATTGCCGACTTGCTCTTAGGATTATTATGCACTTTTAACAATATGAAGAACCAATTTTATATTCCACCATTGATACCCAAGAAGGCGATTCACTCTTTTTTATGATAACATAATCTATTGTTTATAAAGAATAAATACAATCATATTATGAGCATTTCATTATGAGAAAAATACCAGCGATTCATGATGGCATAATGTATAGTGGTTGCATGCTACTCAGTGCCGTAATAGCTTTCACCTTCTTAGGGGTACAAGCTTCAATGTGGGCAGCATTCTCAACTCTGTATGCCTTTAACCTCTTCAATGCAGCTAAAGAGTATAAAAACTATTTATATACTGCTTTTTGGTTAGCAATGATTATGTTGTCCATTTTTATTGGTGATACTTTACGCCTAGGAACCAGTTTTTACATTTATCTTGCCGTATTTTCATTTGTCTACTACCAACTCTATGGCACAGACCCTGTCATGGATTTGACAATGAAATTTATGATTATCATGTCAACTATTGGAACAATTCTACCCGATATATCAGAAAGCCTCGCACTAGGCTTTCTTATTGGTAGTAGCGTAACGCTAATCATCTATTATATTTTTAGCAAAAAAGCACATCAGCACCCAATAGTAACTGGCAGCTTAATCGAGCAAAATTTATTTACCTTGCGTAAGCATATCATTCCACGGTCAATGACTTACACAATTGGTCTATTGCTAACGATTGCCATACCCAGAATGCTTGAATTTGGTCACTTCTACTGGACATTATTAACTTTTGTATTTGTTTTACATCCCAAATCAGAAGGAATAGTCCATATCACATTTCAACGGGTTATTGGCAGCCTACTATCGGTAGTTTTACTCTATTTTTTATTTAATACACCATTGATGCCATATATTGGTCTGGTGTCCATTATACTCTTTGCTTTTCTAATGCCGATGAGTTCTCACCATGGCTATACTTTTATGACATTTGTTGTCACTAGCCTCATTCTTTCCATCATTGAATTAGTGATTTATTGGGGACATCCTGCTTATGTATTATTATTTGATAGAGTGACAGAAACTGCACTTGGCGGTGGAATCGCGATATTAATTAGTATTATCTTAAAGTTATTTAGAGATGCAAAATAACAATATTTAGCCCTGATAATCAGGGCTAATATTTCATGTGTGAGTTGTCTTAATAGATAATAAACAAACAATCAAAATAAGATTATTTTAATATGATAAAAATAAATCCTATTCCTTTCTCTCAATGCTAATTGCATATACTTTCTATTAAAAATGAAAGAAAAAAGCATTGCCTACGTTTTCTACTTTAGATAAAACGTACCCACCGTAGTATCTATCGCCTTATTTAATTTATTATAAATCAAAATGTTTCTTTCACATTATGACCAGGCTAAATAGACAGCTTATCGGGCAATTATGTCATTGATACTCTTGTAAAGTAGATTAATGTTACCAATCCAAACAAGATAGTAAATACCAATCACCACATTAATATGTAATTAAAATGTTAAATCATTGTTTGTGTTATTCATGAAAAATAACTAGTCTAATATCCTAATTATAAATAGCAGTAATTAGATAATACGATATTGAATCGTTTCTCTTTAACTAATACTAATGTTATTCCATAGTTAATTTGCTTATGAAAGTAAGTCACTCTCAACTATCATAATAAGAACTATTAAATTAATTATCACCATAATGGTTATATTATTTCATATGAAACAAATTATTATAAAATCATTTACTTATCACCATCAATCAAATGATAATATTTTCATATTAACAATAACTATAGTCACTATTATTTATCTCTAATAACAGAGTCACCTTTCATAAGGCAATAGAGTAACTAGTCAAATAATTTCGACAGAATAATCACTTTAATTTTAGTTAAAAACAATTAAATTTATTAAATATTATTAGTTTTATTAGGTTTATTTAAAATAATTAACCTTGTTAATCTCCTTTGAAATAATTAACCACATTAAATCCATAAAAGTAATTAGTTCTACTTAGTTGTTTAAGTATTAAATGAATTTACCTATAAAGGTGATATTATTCTTTAACTTATTAAAGTTGAAATGAAAATTTCAAATTAACACTAAATAGCTGATGTTACACATATAAATAATGAGGGTTATAATAACAAATATTATTATTTATTAATCAAGTCAGAATAGTTTCACGAACATACAGTTGAAAAGAAATCTAAGTATATCTGAATAGCATCAAGATAGCTCAATTCTTTCTTGACTTGATTACATAACTCATTTTTTCTCTAGAACATTAAAATGTTAATATTTTAATTAATTAGATTGAATAAAGTAGATTCTACCTTGACTTTAAGTGCTCACCCTTAATGTACTGTACGGCGCGTACCAACGTTAACGTTAACAACTCCGTATAAAAAAGCGGTTGGCTCCAAGTTAAATAGATATGCAAATTGAAAAAGCGAGTCAACGTCGATACAGCTTTCACCATTTTCAAAACGATTCATTTGGTCTTCGGAAACCCCAATTAATCTAGCTGTTTGTTTTAACGTCATTTTATGACTTTCTCTTTGTTTACGAATTTTAATACCAAGCAATTTTGCAATTTCATCTTTATGCATAACATATCCCCTAAAATATCGATAAAAATAAAGTTTGTCTATTGAATATATAAACTAGCATCCCACTCCAGTTTGTTAATTGATTTGAATTAACAAAAAAAGGATAAAAAAACATCCAATTAAGATAATCAAAAATACAGCAAATATAGAAAAAATTCGCTAGCTAATTGCTTTTTATAAAATTTTCTTTATTTCAAAATGTAACAGGACTATTTTTACCGTGATTTATATCACAATTTTTTATTTACTCAAAGCATTAATTATTTAAAATACGCATGTACTTTTTGATAGAAAATCATGTTTCCACTCATTTTATTGGTACCTATAGAATCAATTCTAGCTTCTTTTTTTAATAATACTATAAGACAAATTCTAGATTTACTCTCAAAGTTTTTCATTGTTAAAAATATTGTAAACAAAATGATATTATTATTTTAAGAATACTATCTCAATACCTACAAAAATAACATTTATTGTGATTTTTATATGTATAAATACTAGTATAATAATAAATAAAAGAATTATAAAAAGTTTATCATTATAAGACAAAATCTATCGTTAAAAGATTAGACTAAAATGTTCTTTTAATAATTATTCTATACATTGAAATATATTTTTTATACCAACTAGGGGATCTTTAAATAACTGATTGTTTATTTAGGAGAATTCTAAGGTATGTCTCATAATGATATGAATGAAATGATGATGTTAGCACGCCATTTGCCCCAAAAAGCAGTTGCGCTTATTCTTGCCGGCGGTAGAGGCACTCGGCTAAAAGGATTGACAGTAAAGCGAGCAAAACCCGCTGTTCATTTTGGTGGGAAATTTCGTATTATTGATTTTGCTTTATCTAATTGTTTGAATTCAGGTATTAGACGCATTGGTGTTATTACTCAATATCAATCACATTCATTAGTTCAGCATATACAAAGAGGATGGTCCTTTTTTAATGAAGAAATGAATGAATTTGTTGACCTATTACCAGCACAACAACGAGAAATTACAGACCATTGGTATAAAGGCACTGCGGATGCCGTTTATCAAAATATGGATATCATCCGTAATTATGACGCTGAATATATCGTTATTTTAGCCGGCGACCATATTTATAAAATGGATTATTCACGCATGTTACTTGATCATGTTAATAATAATGCCAATTTTACCGTTGCTTGTATAAAAGTCAGAAAAGAAGAGGCTCAGCAATTTGGTATTATGGAAATTGATGAAAATCGCAGGATCACCCAATTCCATGAAAAACCAATCAACCCCCCAGTATTAAAAGATGATCCTAATTATTGTTTAGCCAGTATGGGGATTTATATTTTTAATAGTGATTATCTTTACGAGATATTAGAGAACGACAATATTACACCAGGTTCAAGTAATGACTTTGGTAAAGATATCATTCCAACCATTGTCGCTAATGGTGAAGCGCTTGCTCATCCTTTTGAATATTCATGTGTCACTAGTAATAAAGATGTTCCACCTTATTGGCGAGATGTAGGAACACTTGAAGCTTATTGGTCAGCAACACTCGACCTCGCTTCAGTTACGCCAGAACTCGACATGTATGATAGAAATTGGCCAATTCGTACTTATATGGAACCTCTTCCTCCAGCAAAATTTGTGCAAGATAGGTCAGGAAGCCATGGAATGACAATGAATTCACTGGTAGCAGGTGGATGTATTATTTCAGGTTCTATTGTAATACATTCAGTATTATTTCCGCGTGTGCGAGTCAATTCATTCTGCACAATAGAATCTTCTATTTTGCTGCCTGGCGTAAATGTTGGTCGGTCATCCCGCTTGCGCCGCTGCATTATAGATAGAGGATGTGTTATTCCAGAAAATATGGTGATTGGTGAAAATCCTGAAGAAGATAGCCAACGTTTCTATCGCACAGAGCAAGGCATTGTACTCGTGACAAAAGAGATGCTTAATAATCTAAATATAAATAAGGAATAACATTGTGAACACATCTTCTGTTTATGAATGCAATTCTCCTTTAATTACACAAGATGCATTAAAAAGTTCAATTATCTATAAATTAAAATTTGTTATTGGCAAAGATCCTTATATTGCAACTCAACGAGAATGGCTAGAAGCTATTTTACTGGCAGCTCGGGATCGCATTGTTGATCGTTGGATGGCAACAAATCGTGCAGAATATTCACAACAATTAAAACAAGTCTATTATTTATCAATGGAGTTTTTACTTGGGCGATCTTTATCAAATACATTAATTTCAATGAATTTGTACAATGATATTGCCCATGTTTCTTCTGAACTTGGCTTCGATTTTGAACAGTTACTCGAACAAGAAACAGACCCAGGTCTTGGTAATGGCGGATTAGGGCGGCTAGCAGCTTGTTTTCTTGATTCATTGGCTACCTTGAATTTACCCGCTTGCGGCTATGGCATCCGTTATGAATATGGCATGTTTCGCCAAGCCATCCGTAATGGACAGCAAATTGAGTATCCAGATGACTGGCTTGCTCATGGTAACCCTTGGGAATTTCCAAGAACTGAAAATCGTTATCAAATTCAATTTGAAGGGCAAGTTGTAGAACAAGATGAAGGTTATCAATGGATAAAAACCAATGATATTATTGCTGTCGCCTATGATCAAATCATCCCCGGTTATAATACTAAAGCAACAAATACACTCCGTCTTTGGAGTGCAAAAGCGAGTGACGAATTTGATCTGCAAATTTTTAATGATGGTGAATATTATGCTGCGGTTAAAAAGAAAAATGAATCAGAGAATGTTTCTCGCGTTTTATACCCTAATGATTCAACCTATTCAGGAAAAGAACTGAGATTAAAACAAGAGTTTTTCCTTGTTTCTGCCTCCGTTCAAGATATTCTTCATCGCCATTGGTTGATCTATCAACGTTGGGATAATTTATCCGATAAAATGGCAATTCATTTAAATGATACTCACCCTGTTCTTGCCATCCCTGAATTAATTCGCTTACTTGTCGATAAATATCAACTCAGCTGGCATGATGCATTCACTCAGGCAGAAAACATCTTTTCATATACCAATCACACATTAATGAATGAAGCATTAGAAACCTGGCCCGTCGAAATGTTTCAGAAAATATTACCACGCCATTTACAAATTATTTTTCGTATTAATGATGAGTTTTTACAACGGGTACATCATGATTTTCCACATGATTATGAATTACCACGCCGAGTATCTATTATTAATGAAGAAAATGGGCGACTTGTACGTATGGCATGGCTTGCTGCTATTGTTTGCCATAAAATCAATGGCGTTTCAGCTTTACATAGTCAATTAATGGCCAATTCTTTATTTGCTGATTTTACGCATATATTCCCGCACAAATTCTGTAATATCACAAACGGAATAACGCCAAGGCGCTGGATTGCTCTTGCAAACCCTGAACTTACTAAGATGATTGAAAGTTATATTGGCAAACAATGGCTGATTGATCTTTCTCAGTTGTCTGAACTCAAAAAATGGGTTGGTTATCCACAATTCTTGGAAAAATTAGGTCAAGTTAAATATCACAATAAACTGAAACTCGCTAAATTTATTAATCAAACACAGAATATTATTATTGATCCACAAGCAATGTTTGATGTTCAAATCAAACGAATACATGAATATAAACGGCAGTTACTAAATTTACTTCACATTATTACTCGATATAATCGTATTTTAGCTAATCCTCAGCAGGATTGGGTACCTCGTGTCGCTATTTTTGCAGGAAAAGCAGCATCATCTTATAGCGCAGCCAAAAAAATCATTCACCTCATTAATGATGTAGCCAATATCATTAATAATGATGAGCGCATAGGCTCACGTTTAAAAGTCATTTTTGTCCCTGATTATGGTGTAAGTTTGGCTCAAAAAATCATTCCTGCGACTGATCTTTCTGAGCAAATCTCTTTAGCGGGAACCGAAGCTTCGGGAACAGGTAATATGAAATTCGCGCTCAATGGTGCTTTGACGATTGGCACATTAGATGGAGCAAATGTCGAAATGCGTGAACATGTTGGCGAAGATAATATTTTTATATTTGGTCACACGACGGAAGAAGTAAAACAAATTAAGCAAAATTATTATCATCCTCGCTGGTACTATGAGAACGATCCTGAACTAAAACAGGTAATCGACCAAATTTCGCATGGCTATTTTAAACCTGATGCACCTTCCTTTTATCAGGATTTAACACACAGCTTGCTAGATGGTGGTGATCCATACTTATTGTTTGCAGATTATCGCAGTTATATAGAAACACAGGAAAAGGTTGATGATTTGTTTCGGACACAACAACTTTGGCAAGCTAAGGTTGCCCAGAATATATGTAATATGGGTTTTTTCTCTTCTGACAGAACAATACAATGTTATGCTGAACAAATTTGGAATATCAAACCTATAAATTTATAATTATCTGTTTTAAAGTATCGAAGAGTGATTGTTATTAAAGCATTTTGTTACAGCAAAACTTACTTAACTTCACATCTTTTTAAGAAAGTTCTCAGTCAGCATGCTATTTTACTGTTGACCGAGAATTATTGATTCTATACAACGATATTTGAGTTATTGCAATCCGCCGATGACAGTAAATCTAAATTGTATATAATCAATAAAGATAATCTTTACATAAACTAAGTCATTATCTTCACTCAATTATGCCATCAGTGATAGCGCCAAAAAGCACAGGAAATATAATAAAAATATCCCAATATCTATATCATTGATTAGTTTCTTGGACGATTTTAATTTAAAAGGATAGTCATGCTTCAAGAAAGTGTTATCAGAGAAATTATTCTCTGGATAGAACAAAATTTAGAATCTCGCCTGTCTTTAGATACTGTTGCTGAAAAATCAGGATATACTAAATGGCATTTTCAGCGATTATTTAAAAACCAAACTGGTCTCGCTTTAGGCTCCTATATTCGAGCAAGGCGTCTATCTTGTTCTGCTGTCGCGTTGCGATTTACCAATGATAGCATCATGGATATCTCTTTACGCTATCGTTTTGATTCTCAACAAACTTTTTGCCGAGCCTTCAAAAAGCAATTTAATGCTACACCTTCTGAGTACAGAAAACGTACTGGTTGGAAAATTGATGGCTTTTGCTTACCAATCCGTGAGAGTAAAGATTTAAGTGTTGATGTTAACTTAGTTAAACTTCCAGAAATCACACTATTAGGTAAACAGCATCGTTATACTAAAAATATCAACGAATGGAATTTTAAAACGGACAAGCTTCGTCGGTACTATTGGCAAAACTTTCTTGATGAAACTCAATATGTTTCCCAGAATCTGTATGCAATTCATGGTATGGATTCCAATGATGCACAAGAAGGTCAATTTTTCTATACTACCGGACTTGATGAAAATGAAGTTGATATTTCTTTAGCAACACCAAAACGGATGATAATACCTGCGGGAGATTATTTAGAAATAAAATTCCATATTGATGTTCAGGAAATTGATTATAATGACATCATCTATACTGCATATGGAAAAGCATTAGCTGGTATGGATATAGCGCGTGGTGATGGACATGATATTGAAAAATATATTTTACAATCCAAGCCTAATTATGATGACTTTATTACAAATCCCGATAAATATATTAAAGAATTAAATTACTATATTCCGGTTATTATCTGATCATCAGAGTATTGTTAGCACCCAATGTTAATATTGGGTGCTAACAATACATTTATGGCTTTTTAGTTCCAACTTTCTTTTCATGTATTTTCATTGATGCGCGCTCTATTCCCATACCTATCATGTTTCGTCTTAGATCATTTTCAGGCAGTAACTTTAATATCTTATCCCATATAGAAATAGCCTCAGCATAACGCTCTTGTTCAAAATCATTAACCGCCAAAGTATTAAGAACCTCTATATTAGTAGGATTTTCTTTGGCTAATTGACTCAGAATTTCCTCTCCCAAGCGGTTATCTTCTGGGTCAGAAGAACGTGTCAATATTTCGGCATATCCCAATGCAATATTAGTATTATTTGGTTTTAGCCGATAAGCTTTTGCATAGGCATCCTTTACCATGGTTGCATTATTAAGCACAATCCCTATACGAGCTAACATTCCCCATGCGTCAGCATTTTGAGGATCTTCTTGTAAGCGCGTTCGTAAGCCTAAAGCCAATTGTTCCATTTCTTCATGGGTTAAAGGAACTTCACTCGGATCTAATGCTCTTTCAAGTAAGGCTGCTGAATGTTGATAAGCAAGCTTCCATTCACCCACTTTATGATAGCTTCCTACATGATAATAAGTAACCGCTGCTATAATGAGAGCAACAATTATTCCAGGCAAAAAGATCCACCCACTTGAATGAGAAGTTATCAATTCTCTTGATACATCAAGTGGAGCCTGTGATTGAGGTTTAAGATGAATACGTTTTTTTGAACGAGCAAAAATAACCCAACCACCAATGATTATTGCAACCAACGGTACAGCCCATAACAAAACAGTTAATGGTGTTAGTGGTGGGTTATAAGTGACAAAGTAACCATATCTTGCCACCATATAATCAATAATTTCATCTCGACTTTTGCCCTCTTTCATCAACTCATATACTTTTTGGCGCAAATCCAGTGCAATCATTGAGTTTGAATCAGCAATACTGTTATTTTGGCATTTAGGGCAGCGTAACTGTTCCGTTAAATGACGAAACTGTTGTTCTTGTTGTTCATCATCAAATGTAAAAACATCCGTTGCTGCAAAAGCCATGCTGCTTAGGACAATTATTATTAAGCCAATAATATATTTCATTGATTGGCTTCCTTACTATAGTGTTCCCATATGGGTTTGAGCTCTTTACTCCACACTCGCTCGTCCAGCGCCCCGACATAACGGTGACGAATAATACCTTTACCATCAATAAGGAAAGTTTCTGGCGCGCCGTAAACGCCAAGATCTAATCCCAACATGCCTTGCCCATCAAAAAGACTGAGCGCATAAGGATTACCAAGCTCTTGCAACCAAGTTACTGCTTTTTGACGATTATCTTTATAGTTTAAACCAACAACACGAATGCCTTGTGAAGCCAGTTCGTTAAGGTACTGATGTTCAGCCCGACAGGTCGGGCACCATGTAGCCCATACATTCAATAAAATAGGCTGACCTTGGTTTAAACTATCAGCAGCATAATATTCGCCCTTCTTTTCCAGAGATTCTAAACGAAAAATAGGAACCTCTTTACCAATTAAAGCTGACTCCAAAGCACGAGGATTATCACCGTCCACATTGCGTACAAGTTGCCATAATAGTGCGGCAACAATAATCACAAAAATAATTAGTGGGATCAAAAAGACTTTGCGGCTCATGCAACCTCCTGTTTTGCTGTACGACGGCGATAGCGAGGATCGAAAAGACAGCATAATGCCCCGATAGACATGAGGATGCCACCAGACCAAATCCAGCGTACAAAAGGTTTATAATAAAGGCGCATTGCCCAAGTATCTTTTCCTAATTCTTCCCCCAAAGCTGCATATAAATCGCGGGTAAAACCACCATCAATAGCAGCTTCCGTCATTACAGCTCTGCTTGTGGTATAAAAGCGTTTTTCAGGTTGTAAGTGAGTAATTAGCTTACCATTTTCTGTCACATTAATATTACCAATGATCCCTTGATAATTAGGGCCATTTGCTGCGTGAACGCCATTAAAAACAAAGGTATAAGCGCGAATTGTAACGCTATCGCCCGGTTTCATTTTGACATCACGTTCAATACTGTAATTTTGACTAAATGTAATGCCAACAATAGTAACTGCCAGCCCTAAATGCGCTAGCACCATCCCCCAATAGCTGGGCGTAAGCTTAATTTTTTTACTCATGCGCAAGCGCATTTCTGCAAACGCTAATATTGCAATCCAACACGCCATTATCAGCCCTAGCATAGTTAATGCGGTTAATTTGTCTTGCATTAACCACGGCAGTAAAAATGCGAGAAGCACTGTAGAGAATAAAGCGATTAGAAGAAGTTTACGAATTGCGGATGGGCGATCGCGCCCCCAGCGAACAAGTGGTCCAATTCCTAATAATAATGAAAATGGCACCATCAATGCGATAAACATGGTATTAAAAAAGGGCTCACCAATGGAAATACTGCCCAGCCCTAATTGTTTATGTACAAGCGGCAATAGAGTGCCTAATAAAACAACTAACATTGCAACCGTTAGAAGAACATTATTTGCAAGCAACATGGATTCTCTTGACCATAATGCATTATTCACTCGCGAACGAACTTTATGCCCTCTCATGGCAAAAATTAATAATGAACCACCAATAACCAGAACCATAAAGGCTAAAATAAATAAGCCTCTTGAAGGGTCTGAAGCAAAAGCATGTACAGAAACTAAAACACCAGAACGAACTAAAAAAGTTCCTAACAAACAAAGTGAGAAAGCAGAAATTGAAAGTAACAATGACCATGCTTTAAAGGTCGCTCGCTGTTCCGTTACCGCTAATGAGTGAATTAATGCTGTTCCTACCAACCAAGGCATAAATGATGCATTCTCGACAGGATCCCAAAACCACCAGCCGCCCCAACCTAATTCGTAATAAGCCCAAGCCGAGCCTAATATAATGCCCAATGTTAAAAAGAACCAAGCAGCCATTGTCCAAAGACGAGCAAAGCGAGTCAAAGAACTATCTAAACGCCCACAAAGTAATGATGCTATAGCGAAAGCAAACGCTACCGAGAACCCAACATATCCCATGTATAATAAAGGTGGATGGAAAATCAGACCGGGGTCTTGTAATAAAGGATTTAAATCATGCCCTTCAATTGGAAATGCAGGCAAAGTACGTGAAAAAGGGTTTGATGTGAAAATAATGAATAATAGAAAGCCGACACTTATCATGCCCATTATTGCAAGAACACGTGCAACAACATCTAATGGCATACGATAACTTCCCAGCGCTACCGCAAAAGTCCAGCCACTCATTAATAATACCCAAAGCAGTAGAGATCCTTCATGAGAACCCCATGTCGCTGCCACTCTGTACCACACAGGTAATTGAGTATTTGAATTATTAGCAACATAAACAACAGAGAAATCATTCACTACAAAAGCATAGACCAAAACAAGGAATGACCCGAAAATACTTAAAAATAGCAACCATGAAAATGGTCTGGATGAACGCATCATTCGTTCATCATGGCGGATCACGCCCCATAAAGGATAAATCGATAGTAAGACGGCAATACCTAATCCCAAACACAGCAATATATTACCAATTTCGGGGATCATGGCGTATTGTCCTTATATACAGCAGCGGGTCGTCGATGATTTTCTTTCATTGCTTGTTCAACTTCTGGAGGCGTGTAATTCTCATCATGTTTTGCAAGAACCTCCTTTGCTATAACATGATTGTTACTGGCTAATTCCCCTTGAACAACAACACCTTGCCCTTCTCTAAATAGATCTGGCAAAATGCCTTCATAGCTGACATCAACTTCACCTTCTGCATCATATACAGTAAAAACAACTTTCAAAGACTCAAGATCTCTTTGGACAGTGCCTGGCATCACCATTCCACCAACCCGTAAGCGTTGCCCTACTTCAGGAATTTGTTGGGTTTCCCGTTTACCATAAATAATTTCACCCGGAGTATAGAAAAGGTCGATACTTGAACGCAGTGCATACAAAATAAGTGCAATGGTTAGTGCAGCCCCGATAACTATTGCACACACTAACCATAATCTGTTTTTACGACGAATATTCACTCAACCTCCCGACGCACCCGTGCTAATTTCTGTCTCTCTTTTCTTGCTTGCTGAGCAATAATAGAGCGAAGAATACTATTACGTTGTAATTTTGTGTGAATACATAACAGTAATAATGGGATTAACGTCAATATCACGGCAAACCATACATAGAAAGCATAACCGCTCATAGCAAAAAAATCTGACCAAGATGTAAATGCACTTGTCACTATTTACCCCCTTTATTCTTCACAATATCAAGAACCCATGGACGATTACGCTCAAGCAATAGGAGTTGATTGCGTAAACGAGCCAATGTTAAAGAAATAAATAAAAATAGGTAACCAAGAATGGCTAAACGTAATGGAGTACGCATTGCAGGATTAATACTTTGTTGCATTCTAGTTGATGGCTGATGGAGTGTATTCCACCATTCAACTGAGTAATGAATTATTGGCAAATTAATGACACCGATAAGAACTAAAATTGCGGCAGCTTTACCTGCAATTCTTCTATCATCAAAAGCATGCCAAAGCGCAATAACACCAATATATAAAAATAGCAGAATAAGTTCGGATGTTAATCGCGCATCCCACACCCACCAAGCTCCCCACATAGGTTTACCCCATGTAGCGCCAGTAACTAAAGCAATAAAAGTAAAAACAGCCCCGATAGGTGCCATAGCTGCGATAGCGAGTTCAGCCACTTTCATTTGCCAAATCAACCCAATGAAAGCCACCATTGCCATGCTTGCATAAATCCCCATAGACCACATAGCAGCAGGAACATGAAGATACATAATCCGGTAACTATCACTTTGTTGATAATCTGTCGGCGCAAAACCAAATCCCCAGCTCCACCCAAGTGCTAAAAAAATAACACTTAGAGCAATAAACCATGGCATAAGTTGTCCGCATAATCGATACAAGTTAACTGGAATAGCAAGTTGGTGAAGCCTTTTCCACATATTTAAAAAATCCCGAACTATATACAAGCAAACTTTAATATTGGTAATAATACCATATACGCACTATTAATAAGTCTATTGATTTGAGTCGAAATGTATATCTATGTATTTAAATTATATGGAACATCAAAATAATGAGAATAGCTCTCATTAGTATCTCTATATTTATTTGAAAAATTTCATAAAAATAAATATAAACAATCCTAAAATGAATATAAACCGCAATTAAAATCCAAGATAAACCATCTAAATATGACCACTGAGAATATGAAATCGTCCTCAGGTAAAAAACTATTAACGCCTTCATTTTAATCAGCGTAAGCTACGCATGCTCATTGCTTACCATATAAAATAATTATTCATATAAATTAAATTGGCTACAATTGATTTAGCATATTGCTTATATACATTTTTACCAATAAAATACAGCCCCATTATAACGGGGCTATTTAACTAAATAATATTATTTGGCAACCAATGTTTTATCACTCACTCAAAAGAAACTTAAGTGAAATTTCAATATTGGGTTTGTTTTACGATTTTTTAGCAATAATGGCTTGGAAAACTGACTTGTAGGGCTAACAGATAATACAATGGGTTAAAAGCGCTTACATTCAGAAAAATACAGTCATAAAGGGTTACTATGTTCAAACACATTGAATTATTAATGAATGAACTATCAGAAAAAATTTCAGCCAATGCGCGATTTGTTGTGGTGCTTACGCTTGCTGTCACAACCACAATAACCACCATCACAATGAAATCTATTAATATTTATTTTATCACTGCCTTTGTATTTATTAGCATTTCTCTTTATTCACCTGAAATATATCGGTTTTTCATGAATAAATTAAAATAGTTAACAACATAAACTCACTATTTTAATGAATTTTAACTCTAAATATGCAGACTTATGCTTAATGACAAATAAGGTAAACTATATTCGTTTTGTTTAACTTTATATTTAATAAAATGCCATTTTATTTATCCACTTAAAAAATGATATATAAAGCAACACATATTTTTTAATTGGAAAGCGTAAATCGATATGTAGCTATCAACAATCATATTGACATAATGAAAAACATTTGGCTATTTTATAACTTATTTATATAACATAAAAACTTACAATAATTACGCTATAGAAATAGTTAATGATTAATCAGAAAAATACAATACTAATTTACTTATAATAAAACATATAACTAGATTAATGTATAAAAACATCAATTGATTTTATTACTGTAAAGAAATTAAAAAATTGTCCGGAATTTAATAAAAAATAAAACCTAGCAATAATAATCTCTCTCTATTTATATACTGTTTTATAGTAAAAATTAGCTAGCATATAAAATAATTGAATATGCTTACATTGAAAATATTGATAAAAATAAACTAGTTACCATTAACTACATTATCTTTTTCATTAATAGTTTTAAGAATTTTATCCTCAGACAAAGGCAACATGACTTTATAATACTTTAATATAGAATGTGCTTCTTTAACATCTAGCGCGCTAACATATACACGCTGAAAAAAATCAGATATAGAGATATTAAAAAAATTCAGAATAAGAATTAATGTTTCTATACCAATATGGCATACCCCACATTCATAACGTGATATTTGTTGCTGAGATAGATTTAGTTTCTTTGCTAATTGCGTTCCTGTCATTGCACGAGCTTTACGTAATCGATAGATTTCAACACCAATCATTTTGGCTATAATATCAGTATCAGCACTTTGTTGATTCATTGTATTTTTAGAAATACCCATATTACACTCCAAATTAACAAATATAAGTTCTATATATTAATATATTTTAAAACTAATTTACTGAATAGTTTCATCAAAATCAAACTTCAATAATTTTAAATTTTATCTATAAAAACACATTTTTTAACCATCATTTTTGTAACTCGTTATACTCTTCTTAAGGGTTTCAAGGGGTTTGCTTTAAATTCATTCTGCAAGCCTCTTATATACAACTAGATTATTTAACTAAAAAAATCATATCATGATTATTAAATAAGAGCTAAAATGCTAATATTTATAAATATTCAATATCGAAAATAGGCATATACGCAGAAAAATCAAATGGAATAAGAAGAAGAGAGGATATTTTTCCTATTTAATGGCTATAGCCACATCACAGAAACGACATTAATAATAAAAAAGTAACAAATAAAACACAAGATGATAACATAAATTAACGCCATAGTATAAACCGCTAAGGCGTTAATAATATATTCCTTTTAATGCATTATAGTTAGCTTGTGAAATCAGGGCTAATAAGATCAATACAATCAGTACAAATAGCATCAACCCCCCAGCCTAAAAGCTGTTTTGCACGAGAAGGATCATTAACTGTATATACAAGAATAGATAGACCCGCCTTTTTTAATATTTCAACACGCTGCTGATCCAACAGTTCATGATTTAAATGAATCGAAATACAGCCAAGACGTATAACAAGTTCATACCAATCATCTCTCCATTCGTCTAATAATAATCCTCTTGGTAACTCTGGCACTGCTTTTTTTGCGGATTCAAGCGCCTCGATTGAAAATGATGATAATAACGGAGCAACTTGACCATGCCATAATTCTTGAGCCATGAGTGAAACAACTTTACCTGTTTCGGTCTCCAAACCCGTGGTTGGTTTAATCTCAATATTTGCCATCATATTATACTGCTTACAACGCTCTGCAACTTGAGAAAGTAATGGTAATTGCTCACCGATAAAATCGTCGCTATACCAACTTCCTGCATCAATCTTAACCAATTGATCCCAACTTAAATCACCCGCAATACCAGATGCATTACTCGTCCGATCAAGAGTATCATCATGTAATAAAAAAGCCTGCCCATCACTTGATAATTTCACATCAAATTCAATCATTTTGTGTCCAAAATGAGCCCCCATATCAATTGCCGCTAGCGTATTTTCGGGTGCTAATTTACCACCGCCTCGATGGGCAATGATTCTAGGATAAAGCCAATGATTCATATATTTTGTCCATTTTTGTTACTAAATACAGGTATACATCTAACTAAAATCTATTTCAAGAATAGTGGATATTTTATTATGGCTTAATATTCTACATAAAAAAAATCACCTTAAATCAAAACAAACAATTACATCCTCATGATTAAAATTACCTGAATATTAATCATAATCACACTTTTTAATATTTATATGTCTAGTCCTAGTTAACAATGCTTTTTACGTCTATATTAGCTATTCTAAGTGGCTTAGATTTTAGGTGGGTTTTGTGAAGATACAATTACTAACAACTGATAATTACAAAAAAATGCCATGGAAAAATGGCCAAGGCAGCACACTAGAAATAGCTCGAAACCACGGTGAAGGGTTAGATGATTTTGATTGGCGAGTCTCAATAGCCGATGTTAATTCCGCCGGCAGTTTTTCATTTTTTCCAAATAAAAAACGCATTATTGGCGTTTTAGATGGAACAGGATTAATTTTACACATTGATAAACAAAATCCACAGACACTAAATCAAAAAGAATTTTTAGCCTTTCATGGCGAAAATAAGGTCTTTGCTGAATTATTAAATGAACCAATCCGTGACTTTAATTTAATCTATAATCCAGATAAATATGCAGCACGGTTACAATGGCAAAATATCTCATCCGTAGCACCATGGGTGAGCGATGCTAATTATATTTTAGTTTTCAATACGATGGAAAATCTAAAACTTGACATTAATAACACGTCTTATGAATTAAAATATTTTGACACCATATTAATTCAAAATGACAATCAATCAATACAAATTATACCAGAGCTCAATACTGAAAATTATAATTTTGGTATTATTGAGCTATTTCTAAAATAGCTTATCTCATCCTGTTAATACATTTTTTTATAGAAAATTGTAGGAAGTATTCTATAAAAAATAGCTAATTTAGGTGGTTGAGATACAAAATATAAAGCGGGCTTCAAAAGTTTATTAAAATATTACACCTAAAAACCCGCTCACGAATAATTGATATTATCCTTTTTTAATTTGCATGCGCCATTGAGCATCTGCTATTTGCTCAAACTCAATCACTTCATGCCCTTCTTCTGCTGCCCAACGAGGAATATTCTCTGTTGCTTGCGCGCAATCATATTCAATAATAAGCAAATCACCTGAATCCATTGTTGCTATCGCTTTTTTAGCTTCAATCAATGGAAATGGACATAAATGCCCACATGTATCTAATTTAACTGTGTTCATTTTATTTCTCACTTTTTAGCATATTGAGGACGAATAATCGTAAAGTAGCTAACAATCCAACTACCAATTACAATACATGGGATAAATACCCAGCCTTGCCACGAGAACCAAGCTGTATTAACGAGTGTATTTCCTAACGTACACCCCCCCGCTAAACCGCTACCAATCCCCATTAATAAACCACCCGCTAAGCTTCTTATTAGAACGGAAAAACCTGGATTACGAAATTTAAATTCTCGGCTTCCTTTTGCAGCAATAAGTGACCCTGCAAAAATTCCGATAAGCAAATAACCCGCCCAATTAAAAAACTTCAAATTACCTTCTGTTACTAAAGCGTAAAATTGTGCACTAGGACCACTAATTCCTAATCCGCCAATACGCCCATCGGATAAACTTGAAGGCCAAGCTAATAAAGCAATAAATCCAATAATGATTGCTGTAATAAAAGGATGCCATCTAGCTTCAAAAAGTATATGAGCCAGACCTGTTCTCTTCGCTTTCATTTTAGGTATTTTAACGGCTGATGATCTTTTAAGATGCCTAAAAACCAATAAGCCAGTAATAACAATCAAGATTAAAATCGCAATATAAGGTGGGATATTAAACGTCTGAGTAATTGTTCCATTATCTAATTTAGGTGAAGTAATCGGTTGAAATGCACTTTTTAATAAAGGCTGTCTAATCCACCAACTAGCAATAATAAACCCAATCACAGCTAAAATACTTCCAATTAGCCCTTCAGCAGCACGGTAATAAGCGCCTGTAGAGCAAGAACCCGCACACCCCATACCGGCACCAAATAAAACGCCACCAACAATAGTTGCTAACCACGGAAAAGCATCAGTTGGTATTTTGGCAAGACCAAAATGCGAAAAAGTGAATAGCCCAACGCTCTGAATAGATATAACAATAAGGATAGCAATAAACATTCTACCATCTCGAAATAGATAGAGATCGCGCAATCCCCCTGCCATACAGAATCGTCCGCGTTGCATTGCAAAGCCAAGAAGAATTCCTAAAAAAAGGCCGGATAGATGAGATAAACTTACCATAAACATCATTCCTGTTGAAAAATGGCCATTCTACTATATTTATGTGTCCTTACTATATTTATGTGCCCATTTTTAGATAATTATCAAATAATAACCTAATATCAATACATTCAACAAACTCATAATACAAGAGTAAAATAAGACTATTATCTTACAGAGTTAATATTAAAACGCGGCATTTAGATTTTATATTTACCATTTATCAAAAATACAACATTAAATATTAATCATTAATTAAAAATACAGAATGATAGCTAGTTATTTAAACTAAGTAAAAGAGTATTTAATCCACATAATATATTCAGCCATTATTTAATACACTTTATTCAGGTCAATATAATTTATATCCAATTTTCAAAATACAATAATACGCAATATAACATTTAATCTATTTAAAATAAAATCGCATAATTATTATACATTATCTCCTTCTCTATGAGGCTAGTATAAATTGCCCCAATTGGATAAAACTAAATAGATAATTTTCTATATTATTAACTTTCTAGTGGGTATGATAAAATCAGGATATTATCATCACTAGAAGCTAAAAATATTTCTAATTTTGATATTAACTTAAATACGCTAAAGAAATTATTGCTTTTTATGATAATCATAATGATAAGAGGTGGTTATGTTTGAATTATTAACTGCAATTGGTCTAGGATTAGCGGTATTGATCCCTTTATCAAACCCACTCACAACAGTTGCTCTATTCCTTGGATTATCAGGCAACATGACCATTGCCGCTCGTCAAAAAACAATAAAAATGACCCCTGTTTATGTTTTTTTTATCATGTTAGTCTCATGGTATTCAGGACAAGCCATTATGAATACTTTTGGTGTCACAGTTCCAGGGCTTAGAATTGCAGGTGGCTTTATTGTTGCGTACATCGGCTTTAGGATGTTATTTCCAGATAATGTAAAACAATCCAATAATGATAGTAAAGAAGCTATTGATAATGCATCAAGTGTCGCATTTGTTCCGCTAGCAATGCCTAGTACGGCAGGACCAGGAACAATTGCAATGATTATTAGTATGGCTTCTTCCGCATTAACAAACGAACACTCTTATCCACATTGGGTAATTATTGTCGCGCCACCACTTGTCTTTATTATTTTTTCTATCATTTTATGGGCATGCTTAAAAAGCTCAAATATTATTATGAAGTTTTTTGGTAAAAGTGGTATTGATGCAATATCAAGACTGATGGGATTTTTATTGGTCTGCATGGGCGTCCAATTCATCATTACAGGCATAGGTGAGCTAACCCGTTCAGGTTTTTTTAATTAAATACCCACAATAAGTAAAATGTCAGGTCTACTTTTACGATTAACCCACTGAAATTATAATTTAAATAATTTCAGTGGGTTAATTTATTAATTATTATGATATACATTCATCATGTCTAAATGTTGCAAAGAGAAAAACATCACTTCATACTACATAAATATCGCATTTATCACTAAAGCACAACTAGCTATATGGTTAACCAAAGAAATAGGCGAATCAGTAAATATAACATTAAAAATACCAAGATATCCCATGAATGGGACAAATGAAAATGCTGCCATACCAAACCTCAATAATAATGTAATAAACACCAACTCAAAGAGTTAATTAAATCAGTATCCGTGTCAATAGTATTTATGAAATAGCCCATATAATTACAAATTTTATATCGACATAAAATACTGACAGATTCTTTATAAAACATAATAATATGCTTTACACATGAATATACGATTTAAACCAAATAGCGATAAAATATCAGGTTAATTTGTAATAAAAAGTAATTTTAAATGGAAAAACGGCAGATTTTCCATATTATGGGAATCGTTATACAGGCATTAATAAGATATCTTACCCTAAATTTATGCCGTTACCCACTTTTGTATATCAGCGAGAGGTTTATATAAATATGTTAAATTATGCAATAAAACCAATAGAAGATACAGTTGGATACATGGCAACCTGCCGCGATTTACCTGAATTTGCCTCCGCGGGAGATACAATTGAAGATTTAATACAACACTCTGTAGAAGCTCTACTTGTAGCATTGGATATTTACATAAATGAAGGTATCCCTATTCCTTTACCATCAAAAATAGAGCAGAATGAACAGCTTATTCGTTTATCTGGTATGATTTTCGCAAAAGTTTACTTACACAATTCATTACTCCAATCTAATATTTCTAAATCAGAATTCAAAAAGCGTTTAAATATCTCTGATGAAGACCTGCAACAACTATTCAATATTACCTATAACACTAAATGGGAACAACTTGAGCGAGCATTTGATATTATTGGCAAAAAGCTGTCAATCTCGGTTAGTGATAAAAACTAAATAGAAAAATATAACGTTTAATTCTGTATTAGCAAATAAAAATAAAGTCATCACCAATATAAAGATTAAGGTGATGACTTCAATTATTATAATTAATTAAACTTTATAGTATATTCTACTGAACCAGAGAAGGCTCCAGGTTTTATATCTTTAGTTAATTTATACAGATATGCTACTAATTGCGGATTATAACGATTATTAATACTTCCTAACACAGTTTCTGTTTGGTGTGTTATTTGCTTATCATTATAGAACAACATAAAACCAATACTTGGATTATCTGATGCAATAATAGAATTGCTATTATCTGCATATTTACTATTACTATTCAATATCATAGATACTGATTTAGTAATACGATTATCTGTACAACTCAATGATAATGTATTTGTAGATGAAATTGGTGTTATCCCTATACCTCTAGGTAATTCACTATTATCTATTTTATTGAATTTAAAATAGATATTCTTAGTGTCGATAATACAAGTATCAACTGTTTCAATATTAGCTGATAACATCAATTTCATGATAGTTTCATTTTTACTATTTTTTATACTACCAATCTGAGCAGATGATAATGATAACGGTTTTGGATTTTCAACAGTCGCGTATATAGTCACTATTGTGTTTGGTAACGCAACACTCCCTTTATTTCCATTCAAAGACAGTTTTTCTCCTTGAGAAGTAAAGTTTAAGTTATTCTCTGTTTTGATTGAATATGCATACTCATTATTTAGATAATAAGCAGGAGCACCATTAATATCATTAAAATAACGAGCTGGAGCTGAACTATATGGTGTATTGGTAACTAATTTTAAATCAACTGAATCACTCATTTCACATGTTGTGATCCTTTCACCTGAATATATTTGAGTTGCCAATGCTTTATTTATCGTTATTCTTTCTTCTGTTCTTTTTTGTATATGATTATTCTTTACAATCTCATTATAAATTACAGAATCACATTCTGAAGCATACAGCGGTAATGTATATAAACAGATTATAGGCAGTAACCAGCGATAATTTATTTTTGATATCATAATAACCTCATTATATTTACCATTTCACTCACTTAATAACCGCTGATATTTATCGGCATATTTCATCAAAGATATAAAGGCTATTTACTCTCTGTTTGTCTTTAATGTTATAAGTGAACTTACACTGATGTTGATTTTTATCACCCCAAACTACCTGTATCTCATCTGATCCCGGAGCACCAGAAAAATAAATACGTCCAAAATTACTCACATAATAACGTTCATCAGTTTCATTAAGTGTTGCATATGCACCAAATGGGAGTATTTTCCCTGTAGTATCATGTAATGTTACTAACATTTTATTACCAATTTGTGTTGAGTAATCGGCTAAAACAATTGCACCACGTGTTGGGAAAATCTCTTTTAGAGGTGTATCAACTTCTGCATTTTCCGGTAATGAATATTGATTAAGGCGTATAGTGTTGCTGCGATACGGAATAAGATTAGGAACAACAGCCAAGCCGAAATAATTTGTTTTCGCCCCAGATTCATTTTCAATTGATATTCCACTAGCTTGAGGCGTATATACTAGGCCGTTTGTTTCTCCTAATGGACGAGTTGCTGCTATCCCATATTGACTTGCAATCAATGACCCACTTGCACCATAGCCATATTGACGATTATCTTTTTGATAAGCATAGCTCGCATTTAAATCACCATATGAATGTTTATATGTACCATACACACTTCCATAATTGCCTCGTCCTCGGTTACCATATCCTTGTTGTACGTTCCAAGATAAACTTCGATCTTCAAATGCTAATCCACCAATACCTACATAATTATCAATATCACCATCTTTATTAGATGATGCACCGTAATTAATCCAGTTTTCTTTAAATTTACCGGTTAATGGAATACTAATATTCATAGATAAAACATGATCATTATTTTTTTCACGATGATTATAGTCAGAGTGATCATCTAACGCGTTTTTATAATAAGCATAATTCACATTCAAGCTAAAATAACGGAAGGTATTTGTATACCCTACATTATAGGATTCAACTTTTTGCTCATTATTATTGAAATTCTGATATGTTTGATATGAACTTGTTGCAGTTATTTGACCAAGAGATTCAGGTAATTGCTGTGTGAGTGTAATATCAAACTGGTTTTTTCTACGAGAATAGGCATTATCGTCTGGTACACCCTGATAGAAATCGAATAAATCTTGCATGGTGATATAATCTCCACGCATGTATCGATATCCTAAAAAGGTGATATTCGTTCCATACGAATTCAAACCTTTAGAATAACGAAGACGAAAAGCTTGTCCATTTAATGAATCTGTATATTTTGGAGATGCATGCATTGCCGTAATATCAGCAGTAATAGCGCCAATTTCAGGTAAATTAAAACCAACCCCCATATCATAAGCTTGATATCTTGCGGATGCCTGAACACCACCAAACAAAGTTGTATTATCAGTTAAGCCATAAAAAGCATCAGCCTGAAAAAATTTATCTTTATTTTTATCTTTATTGTTTGATTCTGATGGGCGATATTGCCCACTTGTTAAACTGTATTTTAGATGACCTTTTCTTTGAAGAAAATCAACAGTAGAGAAAGGAACTATAAAACGTTGAACACTGCCATCAATGCCAATTTGAGCAACTTCCAAATTGTCACCATTATTTAATGGAACAACATCTGTAATTTCATAAGGACCAGCAGGAACATTGGTTCGATAAATAACACGACCATTTTGAGAAACTTCAATGGTCGATTCACTTGATGCTACACCAGAAATAGCAGGAGCATAAATGCTGGCATAATCTGGATACATCTGATTATCAGACCAGAGTTTTACCCCACGAAATGGAATAGTTTCAAAAATCTGTGAATCAGAATAATTATCACCGGCTAAAAAACGGCTTTTCATTGAACGGATTGGACGTTCAATATAATTAAGTTGCGTTTCCCAATGTTTACTACCATCAGAATCTCTATTCCATGTTCCATAATTACGATAACGCCATGCACCAACGTTAACACCAGACCGTAAATTTAGATAAAATGTATTATCATTTTCGTGGTATTTAGTATTTTCTTGATTCCTACCTGAAAAATTATAATCTGCAAAAATAGCAGGAATACCATCATCCCAACGCTGCTCAAGATGCTCATCTAATATATGAGTATCCAATGCAATTTGCGGGATCCCCAGAATTAATTTATTTTCTGATGGAATAAAGCGGAATCCAGCATCTGGAATATTAGTAAGATCGTAACACTGTCCTTTAGTTCCATCATTAACACTATCCTTTCGGTAGTTATCAACTTTTATTCCATACTGTATTAATTGGACTTCTGATAGACAAGGCATTAACTCTTCCGAAACCTTATCTGAATTGATGAAATCAATATCTGATGTATCAACATAATTATCATTAACAAAGACATCTACACGATAAGATCCTGGTAAATACGCAGATTTTTGAAAAGGTGATAAATCAACGGACAACCGTTTACCAAATGGATCAGTTACAAGATCAGGCTCAAAATAATCGTCTGCATAAACAATATTATAAGGAAGTAAAAGTGCAGATAATATTAGAATAGACAGATGAGTTCGTTTAGCAGAGGCTAACATAACTTTATCCCCAAATTTAGTATAATTATTACATTGGATAATCAAATATTAATATTGAAAGAATTTAGCTTACCTAGATCATCTATTAATACATATTCCAAATTTCCGCTATTATTATTTTCTGGTAATTCGAGGAACACCTCTGAGTCAGGTTCAATAAAGCTTGGTTTATTTAATCGTTGTTTATTTATAGATACATCACTGATATTAAAATAATACTTAGTAGGATTTTTAATTCTAAGATTTTTACCTAATTTTTGTATAATAATGTTGTCAAACTCTTGATTGATAGATTCAATAGCTAAAGGTTCTGGTCTATATATAATTTTTATTCTATTATTTAATGCAAATTTTAATGAATTGTTATCAATTTTATTTTTCTCAACTGAAGGAATAAATTTAACATTTAGCCAATATAATGTTTCTCTATCTTGCGGTAAGTTTTTTACTAAAACGATACGTAATGCATTAGAAGTGTTCGCACTAAGTTTAAAAAGTGGTGGGGTTAATACGATATCTTCTGTAGGATTTTCTGATTTATCTAAAACCCAACTTTGAATAAGATAATTATTATCTTCTCTATTATGGACATTTACAGAGCCTTCATTTCGACCATTTTCAATGATAACACGTGTAGCACCAAGTAAAATACCTGCATGTGATAATTGGATAAAAGACATGCAAATCATGATGATGATTAATTTAATACATTTCATCATATACCTACTTTTTTATAGTTTATAAAAATAATATTTACCTTCAGACTGCTACCAAAACTATCCCGTTAGGTAACAATCAAATGGATTTCAAAAAATATTATGAAAATTATTCCGTTAATTTTCGATTGATAATACTAAGTGTAGAAAATTTCAATTTTAGCCACTTAGTTAACAATCATAGGGTGAATTAAACTCTGCCTATAAAGAGTAATTATGAATAAGTAACAGTATAAGTTAATGTACCGTCAGCTTTACCTTCTGTAACTTTATTTTCTTTTTGGAGATAGTAAGTCATGAATTTAAAGGTTGCAGATCCATCTTGACCAACCTGTAAATCATAATTATCAGATCCATCTAAACGGAAGTAACGACCAGCATCACCGTCACGTTTTAATGCAATACCAACACCTGATGCTGAACCAGCTTGTTGTTTTAATGCTAAAGCAGTGTTATCACCACTTGCAAAATTATCGCCTTTCAGTCTTAATTGAGCATTACCTTCGCAGTTAGTTAAAGTTAAATTAACATCGTTAGCACCTTTAACTGCATTACCCACTCCGGTAAATTTAGAAACTTCATGACGACCTAAATAAACATTTAAATCTTTACCACCATTAACTTCGCAAGTTGCAGCACCAATAAATCCGGTAAAGTTAATTGTTCCTGTTGATGATTGCTGAGCAGCAAAAGCGCCACAGGTAAATAACATTGCACCTAAGGTTGGTAATACTACTTTTGTAAGTTTCATAATGAATCCTTTATTAATTAATGACATTATTAAATAATACCAATTGAACACTCTGAATAATCAGAATGCTTTTACCTTCATAAAATAATAGATAATTTATTTTTTGTTTTATGAAAATAAACAAACCCAGTCTTTATATCGATGAATGAAAATACTCCTAGATATTTTAATTAATACCTTTGTAAATATTTAAAAGTATAATCTTATTATATATAAAATTAATTCAATAAATAATTAAATTATATTTTTCCATGCAACTTAACTGCGTTTGAGTATAACTCCGCAAAAATACGCAATGCAATACCCTAAAAAAAAACACTAGTAACTTAAACCATAAATATTGAAAATAATAAGATCATAGACCTAAAAAAAATTTTTAGTCAAAATAAAGATCTATATTTATATCTTCAACAAGAATTAATCACCATATTGCATGGATTGATTTTTTTTTACTAACATAAGATGAGCACCATTTTTACCATTTAGTTTTAAATCTAAAAATTGACGCACTTTATTGAATTAAACTATATTTTTTATTTTTTTATAAAAGTTTACTCTGACATACTAGAAATAACAAAAATAAAATAAATTAATTATTTTTAAGTCACTCTTTAACTTAAGATAAATCAGAAAATATAAGCCAAGCATATCAAATTCAATTAAAATATTATATTTCAATATATTGACAATAATACCAATCTAATTTAGATGAGTTAATTTAAGTAAGTGGTCAATATACAGTAAAAAACTCAACAAATTACCTTTATTGAGATTTTTCTTATATTTTAATTTACCCATTTGGTTCTCAAAACAAAAAAACATCTTATTATGACTGGATGTGTTTTTTATAGATAATAATATGCCAATGAGCGCTAATATTCGTTGTGTATTATTTCCATCTGGGTATAATATGACCTACTTTATTAAGACCCTTCCATTCAACATTCAACCACCAAATAAAGAGGCTTATATTGAAATACTAAAAGAGTAATATTAAGGAGTTTCCTATGTTTTTAACTGTACTTTTTTCCATCATTATCGCATGTTTAATAGCAACAATGATGAGTCCTAAATGGGATGATTAAATGAATACTGATTACCCTCCTCCTAGTAAAATGCCCCGTCATTAAGCATTAATGTTTAATCTCGGGGCATATTTGTTTCACCTTCCAGCAAACTCCCAACAAACACCTATCAAAATTAGATCTCTTCATTAAACTAAATAAAAAATCTCCCTTCTTAAACAGATAACCATCACTCCAAAAATGATATTTCAAACGACTATTTAAATGTTATTCTTTAATATAAAAGGACAAACGACTAAATACGCAAATAAAGGGTCTAACTGTATTAATTAGGCCAGAACTTTAACAGAAATTTTACACGTTAACGAATATAAAGTGTTATTGGTGATCTTACAATCAATCTATTTGAGCCATATTAGAGACTTTTTTATATGATGTAGAAAATAAAAAAGCCGCACTAAGCGACTTATTCAAATGAGCTAAATTATCGCTCGAATGACCATTCCCAAGATTTACTATTTCCACTTGGAGATCCAGCTCAGCCTTTCAATGTTACGGTCACGATCAATCTGATCCATTCTATTCCTAATATCTTTTTTTTCATCATTAGATAAATTGTCGCGATTTTTCATTACTTCAAGTGAATTATATTCACTATCTAAAGATTGCATTTTTTGAGCAAATGATTCAGATCGTGCCTTATTATTTTTCTGATATTCTTCTTCTTTCCTATCTCTCTCATATCTAAGATAATCCAATGAATACCCCTGTGAGGTTTCATTTTGCTCTCTAAAAGCAGAAACATTTTTTTGCTGTTCTAATTCCATCTCAAACTTTGTTTTACTGCTTCCCATAGGATATGTTTTTATCGATTTCGCTGTGCTGGAAGCATTTTTAATTTTTTGTGATTCACTTTTTACTTCCACGGTAGGAGAGGCGCAGCCAAGCAAAAACAAATACGGTAAAACTATTATAGCTCTCATATAATATCTCTAAGTAATTATCGTTATTAGATAATATTTCAATAAATCATTCTTGTGGTCAAAAACCTCACAATCGTTTCATTTATATTTAATAAAATCTAAAAAATTCCCTCCGAGCACAAAAGCTCCCAATGTATTAATAACTGACAAAATTCGTCAATTCACGAAGTAGTGAAATAAGTCACTATGCAGCTTCAGTTAGTTCAAAAAAATCACACCTGATGAACAAGTTACAGCAAAACAATGATGGTCGTCTTAATAGTGAGTTTTGACTATGTTATTTATTTGAATAATAAATTTGTTGCCGCTCAGTTAGACTTAAAAATTATTTAATATTATCAGTATGTTGATTCAAAATTTCATTCATAAATCTTGAATAAAAATCATGCACAATTCATTCAAAAATAAATAAGCAATCTATTTAAGAAACACTTTATTTGATTATCTATTTACATAACAAGACATTAAATGTTATGTTATAACATAACTATTCGTAGTTTTACATAAATAAGTATTTCTCAATTTATATGCGGTAGAAACCATGAAACTCCAAACATTAAAATGTTCTTTTCTTTTTATTTCAATAAATTATTCATTTTTAAGTCACGCCACAACATCAAATGGAAACATAAATCCTGAAATAGACACAATCAGTGTCTACTCATCTCCTTTACAATCCTCACCTTTACGAATGACAAGCCCAGTTTCTGTCTTAATATCCGATGACTTAGTATCAGCTAAAGGGGCTTCAATTGCAGAAACATTGCAAAATATTCCGGGCTTTCATGCCAGTTTCTTCGGTGGAGGATCAATTCATCCCGTCATTAGAGGAATGAGCGGTAATCGAGTGAAAGTCATGAATAATGGCAGTGACTTAATGGATGTATCATCAATTGGAGCCGATCATGCGATTACCAGTGAACCCTTTTTAACCCAACGCATTGAAGTATTAAAAGGTCCAGCTACGTTGCTATATGGCGGTGGCTCAATGGGAGGTGCAATTAATGTTATTGATAATAAAATTCCGACGACTGTTCCTAATAAAGGCTATGAAGGCGAGTTAAATTATCAATTCGACTCTGTTGCCAAAGGAAATACTGGTGCCGCAGCGATAACATTTGGACAAGACAATTTAGCACTGCGTGTTGAAGGAGTTAAACGTCATCAAGGAGATTATCTGCAACCTAAAGCAGCTCAAGACGATGGGACTAAACGTTTACAAGGTTCGTACCAAAACGGACAATCTGCAAATATTGGCGCATCATGGATATTTGATGATGGATTCATTGGTCTTGGCTATGGTGAACAGCATCGCCGCTATGGCCTACCGGGTCATACTCATTTTGAAGATGAACACGCTCATGATCATCACAATGACTATGATGACAGTTCCCACAGCGGCCATCATCATGGACCTTCTGGCCCCTTCCCAGATGAACACCATGAACACGGGATCCCATATATTGTCATGGACCAAAAACGTTGGGATCTACGAGGCGAAAAACATAGCCCATTTAATGGCATAGAATCGATTCGTTATAGTGCTACACACACTGATTATCACCACAATGAGAAAGAAGGTGATGAAATTGCCACAAGATTTAAGAATAAAGGCAATGAATTAAGATTTTCTTTAACTCACGAAAAATTATGGGGCTGGCGAGGCGTCTTAGGTAGCCAATTTAACCAACGCGATTTTAGCGCTTTAGGTGAGGAAGCATATGTCCCCGCGACCAACACGAAAAACCATGCATTATTTTTATTAGAAGAGTACCAAATTGGTTCCCTACGCTATGAATTAGGGCTACGCCATGAATGGCAATCAATTAAAAATAAGTCGACTCATCTTTCTAATAATAAAGATGCAACATCAATATCTGCTGGCTTAGCGTGGAATTTTGCTGATGATTACAGCCTAAATATGTCTCTATCTCGCAGTAAACGATTACCTGTGGCAGAAGAACTATATGCAGATGGTCCTCATGCAGCAAGTCGTACCATCGAAAAAGGTGATCCTAATTTAGGTGCTGAAACGGCAAATAATATCGATATTGGGATAATGAAAATTAGTGGTAATACACAATTTAATGCCAATGCTTACTATAACCGCATTAATAACTATATCTATGGTGAAATCACCGCAGCACCTTTAAATAATGGCTATAAACCTCTTCAGTATGTTCAACAAGATGCTGAATTTAAAGGTATCGAAGGTAATATTGATTACTTTTATTCCGATGACAGCTATGTCGGCCTTTCTGGTGATTATGTACGAGCCACGCTATTGCACAATAAAGGCAATGTACCAAGAATGCCAGCCTATCGCATTAGTTCGTATATTAAACATACATGGACAGATAATTTAACTAGCCAAGTTCGTTGGGATCATTTTGGTCGACAAAATAAAGTTGCCAAATATGAAACGCCAACCCCGTCATATAACACAATTAGTATTGGCTCAGAATACACCGATCATCTAGACGACAATGATTACACAATTTATGCCAAAGTGAATAATCTTTTCAATAGCAGTACAAGAGACAGCACTTCTTATATTAAAGATGAAATGCTATTACCTGGTAGAAATATCGTTATTGGTCTCAACTTCACATTCTAATTTGTATACACATGAAAAAAATAAAATTACTAATTGCGCTACTCGCTTTCTACACATTTATTACACAAGCAGAAACAGAAAACAAAATAGATATTATGACTGTTAAACCAACGACTGATAATACTGAAAGTTTTTCAGCCATATTATTAAATAATAGAGAAAAAATTAAACACGATAAATTAAACCAAATAAAAACCAATACTATCGGGAATAGTGTATCCAAAATAGCAGGAATGCAAGCAGAGGGGTTTGGACCGAATGCCGCACGTCCGGTTATTCGTAGTATCTCTGGTAATCGTATTGGTTTACTAGTTAATAACTTGCCGATTAATGATGTTTCTTTTATTAGCGGAAATATGCCAATTCCAGTTGATATGAATTTAGTCAATGAAATATCGATTAGCAAAAATTCAGAGGCATTATTATATGGGGGCAGTGCCAGTGGCGGAACTGTCCATTTATGGGATGACCGAATAGTATCTATATTACCCGAAAAACCTATTTCTGGTCATGTTACTTTTAATGGCAGTACCAATAATGGTAATGGCGCATCAACCAATATTAAATTTAGCGATGATGAACATTGGGTATTTAATTTATCAGGAGCTAAGAAAAGAGTCTCTAAATATAAAATACCATCACGTTCAAAAGCTGCCCCTTGTTATAATTTCAGTATGTTAAAAGATCATTTTGCTTTGCGTGACCAATGCCAAGTGGACATGAAAGTTTGGCACAGCCGTAATCCTGCGGCTTACCCTTATATCAGTGAGTTTTGGAAAAAGTATAAGGTTGAATATGAGCTGAGTGAAGATGATAAGTTTACGAATAACTCGCAAGATTATTTTGCAGGTATTGGTTATGTAGATAATGAACCTAATAATGCCTATCAGCCTAATAGCCCTAAAACTATTGAACATGTTACAGATCCTAAAGAATATGTAAAAAGCCCAAACAAACAAATACCTAATAGTTTTTTGGATAGTCAAAGTGGTAATGCTTCGGCTTCCTATATTCATGAAGATGGTTATTTGGGAGTTTCTTTAACCGATTTTCAAACCACTTATGGGGTTCCGGGATATGCCTATTTAACGACTAAAACGACTAGAGAAATGTACAAACCAGTATCGGTAAGCAATAACAACCGACGAATCGATTTACAAGCTAAACATTATCATCTTGGTAATTACTTTAGAGATACATCTATTTACTACGCATATTCTGACTCAGATGATAAAGAATTTGTCGGTACAATTGCCTCGTCAATATTTAAAACGAAAAGCCATCAATTAGCGTTGGAAACAGCTCATGTATCAATTTTAGATCGCATTAACGGCGCTGTTAGTGTCAATATGAATTACCGTGATTTAAAAACATCCGGCTATGACTCCTATTTACCGAGTGTGACAACCAAAGATTATGGGGTGTATTTACTTGAGTCAATTTCATTTTCACCAATAGAGATCACTGGGGGAATAAGATCCGGTCATACAAGCCACAAATTAAATATTCCAGATAATTATAATAGTGGTCGCGGCCAAGGTTCCTCACTCAAAGATCGTGACTTTACGACCAGTGCTTATCATTTATCTTTCGCCTATACACCTGTTGATGAATGGACGGTTAAGATACAAAAAAGTGTTTCTAAAAGAGCGCCTGAAATTAATGAGTTATATACACATGGCCCCCACTATGCTTATTTAATCGAAGAGCAAGGAAATAGTAATTTTAAGAATGAAATAAGCAAAAGTATTGAATTATCGTGGCTATTAGAAATTGGTAATTTCACCAATAAAATAGCGTTATACCAAACTGATTATGACAATTTTAAACTAAGGCGCCTCACTGGTATTAGTCGCGGAGGTGTTTCTGTGATGGAATGGGATCAAACAAACCTTCAAACTAAAGGATTAGAATATGAATTTAAATACCTTTATGAATTACCTACAGCAGGAAATCTAACCTTTACTTGGTTTGGCGATTTTGTCGAAAATCGTAGTAAGCAAGAAATATTTATTGCAGGTAATTATTTACCAAATCTTCCTAATGAAAAACACGGTGTTACACTCCATTATGAAAATGATGGTTTTACCGCTTTCACAAGTGCTATTTATTACAAAAAGCAAAAAGAAAGTGGCAAATTAATGTATGGTGGCGATATTATTTTCCCATCATACACCATGGTCGATGCGGGTATTGGTAAAAAATATCAGCTAAATAATCTCGATGTTACTGTTGATTTCATGATAAATAACTTAACAGATATAGAAACCAGACCCGCCTCCTCACAGTTAAAATATTTAGCACCACTTCCAGGTCGCAATTACGGACTCAATTTACGGATTGATTTTTAATATTGATACTTAAAAAGTAAATATCCTTCGGCATCGCTGGAGGATATTTATTAATCCAAGTGACTAAGTGCTACAAATATAGAAATGTTAATGACTGTAATAGCGTTAATGAAGTTATTAGCTTTAAAAGAAAGTAAATAAGGTCAAATCATTGGAGTAACTTTAATTGATACCTTCTACCAAATTCTCAAAGAGTTAATAGGAAAAGTTCAAGATGGGGATTTGTACATGGCACAGCGCTTCAAGAAATGGGCGGCAGGGAAAGCATAAAAATGGTAAGAAGAGATGCTTATCTTGCACCTAATCATTTAAGTGACCCCATGCAAAGCTACAAACGTTTGAACGGCACTTAGATGAAGTGAAAGTCACACTATTTGGTCCAAGGGTAGATGGGAGCTATATTTTACGTATTGAAGGTAAACCCAATGGTCAATCACATAAAGTGAAAGGGCACGTTGAATTGAACGTCAAATCCGGTGATTTACATCGRGTTCTTGCAGAGCAAAAATTGTATGATGATATTGCCGCATTGAAACTAGCACATTTTGTGGGATATATTGGTGAAAATCAAGCAAGAAAAGCGGCTATTGCAGGGGATCTATTGAGTAAAGGATATATAAAAAATACAGGGAAAAAAGCTATTCCTTTTTTATCAAAATATTATGGAGAAAAACAAATAGCGGAAGTTTTTAGTTTACAAAATGCTCAAAGACATGGCATTGATTTAATTTGTCGTGTTAAACCTTATCCCCCAAAACCAAAATGGATTACTATTGAAACAAAAACAACAATGCGTAATAATTTTGGCAAATATGCAACTCCAAAATCTGCAGCTACAAGTAATTATCAAAAAGATCCTATAAATAATTTAGAAAAGCATGCTCTTTTTGCTAAAGACTCTCCTAATGAATACTTTATTGATAGTAAAAGTCATAATATACTGAAAGAATTATTAAGTGATATTGATAAAAATAAACAGAAGAAATATAAAGAAAAAAACGATAATGAAGAACTGATCCAAGCTTTTAAGCTGACTTTAGGTATAGATAGTAATTTTAATGTTGCACATAATAGTAAATATAACCAAATTTATATTTTCGAGGGATTAACAAAATGAAAACGGTTCAAAATATAAATGAATATATCATTAAATTTTTTTGCAAGAAAAGTATTAACCCTTTGATTTTATACAGCGAGGTCGTGAACGAACTTAAAGATGATTATATTCTTAAGAAAGTAAATAATGAAAATGATTTAATTGGCTGTTTTTCTCTATTAAAATGGAATTTAAGTTTATTATCTTCATCATACATAAATTTAGTATATAATCAAAAAAGTAAAAATCTTATTTTGGAAGGATTTTACTATCATATTAATCTTATGTTTTTATTGAATTATTATGATAGTAAAGATAATAGTTTTATTTTAAACCTTTCAGAACAAGGTGAAATTTTATTAATGGATTTTGCTTGTGATGATTTTAGAATTGGTCATCTTTGCTATGATAAAATCATTGAAAGTATTCAATCAGGAAAAATGGCTGATTCAATGCCAATGTACACTCGCCCGCAAAAATTAGGTGTATTAGCTATCGAAATGTTAGCCAGTGAAAAAAATGAAACCATTGATTGGGAAAGYGCCGGAATTCCAATTGATCCATTCTATCAACGCTTCTGYCAAGAAGCACTCTATACTGAAAATAATGATGTTSTMRCWCAATGGYTRATTACGCTGTGTGATAAACATGTGGAATGGTCCGCYTTATTTGATTTAGATGATAATGAACAAAGTGCTACTGGCTATGAAATTGATATGGAAATTTTATTAGCATGGCCTTTTGAATATCAAGCGGTTAAAAATTTCCGCGCACGTCATGGGCTATCAACGCCGATTATTGACCATCCTCTATTAAAAACGCCGATGGCAATAGAGCACCGCCCTGATATGGTAGGCTGGAAACAAAACATGCCCGCTATTTATAATCAGATGATTGATGATCTGATTAGCATTAATCCAGAACTG